>CAZWCL010000373.1:0-4031 GCA_964632265.1 uncultured Hyphomicrobiaceae bacterium
GACCGCGCCTTCTTATAGAGGCCCTTCGGGTCACGTTCTTCGCAGATCTCGATCGGCGTATCAACGAAGATTTCGAGAAACTCGTCGTCTTCGAAGCGTTCACGCGCCAGCCGGCGCTCGGCCCGAAACGGCGAAATGAACGACACGATGGCCACCAGCCCCGCGTCGGTCATCAAGCGGCCGACTTCCGCAACACGACGGATATTTTCGACGCGGTCGACGTCAGTGAAGCCAAGGTCCCGGTTGAGCCCGTGGCGCACGTTGTCGCCGTCTAGAATATAGGTGTGTGCTCCGCGTTCCTGCAGCCGCACATCCAGCGCGTTGGCGACTGTCGATTTGCCGGAACCAGAAAGCCCCGTGAACCACAGACAGCAAGGCTTCTGGCCCTTGGCCTCAGCACGCTGTTGCCGGGACACGTTAATCGATTGCCAGTGAATGTTCTGAGCGCGGTGCAGACCGAACTCGATCATACCCGCGCCAACCGTCTCGTTCGAAATGCGGTCGATCAGAATGAAACTGCCAAGGTGAGGGTTGGTGGCATAAGGCTCGACCACCAGGGGGCGCGCCGTCGAGATATTGACGACGCCCACGTCGTTGAGTTCGAGCTGACGCGCCGACATGTGCTGCAGCGTATCCATGCCAACGCGATGCTTGATCGTTGATATCTGTGCGTTCGTACGCTGCGTCCCCTGTTGAATGACGTAAGGACGTCCAGGGAGCATCGGCTTCGCGCTCATCCACACAATATTGGCCTGAAACTGGTCGGTGACCTCCGGCCGCTCATCATTGGACGCAATCACGTCACCGCGGCTGATATCCACCTGGTCATCCAGCGTCAGCGTGACAGCATCACCGGCCTTTGCAGTTTCGCGATCTCCATCGAACCTTACAATCCGAGCGACCGTCGAGGTCCTCCCCGACGGCATCGTTGCGACCTTGTCACCGACTGACACCGAGCCGGTAGCGAGCGTGCCGGCATATCCGCGAAAGTCGAGATCTGGCCGACAAACCCATTGGACCGGCATGCACAGCGGACCATCCCGCCCAACCTTAACGACATCGACCGACTCGAGATGTTCGAGGAGCGTCGGGCCCTCATACCACCCCATGCGCTCTGAACGGCTGCAAAGATTGTCGCCGTTGAGCGCCGACAACGGAATTGTCTTGACGTCCTCAACGCCGAGTTCGGAGGCAAAGGCAGCATACTCGGCTTCGATCTCACGAAACCGGTCTGCGTCGTAGTCAACCAGATCCATCTTGTTGACGGCTGCGATGACAGTGCGGATGCCGAGCAGTTTGACGACGCAGGAATGACGGCGTGTCTGGCGCAAGACACCTTTGCGCGCATCGATAAGGATAATCGCAGCGTCGGAACGCGAAGCCCCCGTCACCATGTTACGAGTGTACTGCTCATGGCCCGGTGTATCTGCGACAATGAACTTGCGCCGCGGACTCGCGAAGTAGCGGTACGCAACATCTATGGTAATGCCCTGTTCGCGCTCAGCCTGGAGACCGTCGACCAGTAGCGCGAAATCGACTTCCTCACCGACCGTCCCATGGACTTTGCTCTCACTTTCGAGACTTTCCAGCGTATCCTCGAAAATCTGGTTCGACTCGTAGAGAAGCCGGCCAATGAGCGTGCTCTTGCCGTCATCGACGCTGCCACAAGTCAGGAAACGCAGAAGCGGCTTCTCGGCGGCCCTTGGAGAGGATGCGGCGGCTTGATCGCCAGACGGAATAGAAGCCTTCGTGTCGTAAGCAGGTTCAGCCATCAGAAGTAGCCTTCCTCTTTCTTCTTCTCCATCGAAGCGGACTGGTCCTTGTCGATGAGACGTCCCTGGCGTTCAGAGAGCCGCGACAGAGCAAGCTCGTCCACGATGTCATCCAACGTTTCGGCCAGCGAGGCGACGGCGCCCGTCAACGGATAGCAACCAAGCGTACGGAACCGGATGCGCCGCATTTCCGGAACCTCGTCGGGCTCCAGCGGGAACCGCTCGTCGTCGACCATGATGAGCATGCCGTCACGCTCGACCACGGGGCGATCTTTGGCGAAGTAGAGAGGAACGACCGGAATATCCTCCGCCTTGATGTACTTCCACACATCAAGTTCGGTCCAATCCGAAAGCGGAAAGACCCGCATCGATTCACCTTGGGCAAGGCGGCCGTTGAACTGGTTCCAAAGCTCTGGCCGCTGGTTGCGCGCATCCCAGCGATGCTCCGCCGTTCGGTGCGAGAAAATTCGTTCTTTCGCGCGCGATTTTTCCTCATCACGCCGCGCCCCGCCAATGGCGGCATCGAACCTGTGCGTCGTGAGCGCCTGGCGCAGCGCCTGCGTTTTCATGACGTCGGTGTGTATCGCGCTGCCATGGCTGACCGGCGAGATTCCCGCCTCGAGACCCTCCGGGTTCGTGTGCACGATCAGATTAAGGCCGTAGCGGCGCGCGATATCATCGCGGAAGGCTATCATCTCACGGAACTTCCACTTGGTATCGATGTGGAGAACCGGAAACGGTATCGGCGCGGGATGAAAGGCCTTACGTGCAAGGTGCAGCAGGACCGCAGAATCCTTACCGATCGAATACATTAGGACCGGTCGGTCAAACTGTGCCGCAACCTCTCGGAAAATATAGATACTCTCGGCCTCCAGGCCTTCGAGATGGCTGGAAATCATTGAAAAACTACTCCCGTCGAACGCCTGCGGAACAAAATCCGATGCGTGGCCCAATTGCAGTGCCCTGGTCCCCCTAAGGCCCGCACTTCAATCTGCCACATAAATCGATAGCTCTACGATAGGTCGAGCTAGCGCATCCCGCATGTACGATCAACGCTGAACATTCAAGTTTTCCGCTATATTTGAACTATGTGGCTCTTGTGGCGCGCACCTGGGAGTTGTGCGGATTGTTCATGATCAGAACGACGGGAATGCACAATATGATTGCTAGGGCCAGCATGCGAAAATCTCCGATGTAGGCGAGTAGCTCCGATTGCTGACCCAGCATGCGGTTCAGTACGGCGATTGACGCCTCACCGTCGAGCGACCAGGCGTCGGGGTACAGCCCATGACGCGCCGCATCGGCATAGGGCGAGATGTGTTCACGCAGGACAGAGCGCGACGACTGTGCCTGATAAGTGAAATATGTCACCAGCAGCGCGATTCCGAGATTACGTCCGATATTGTTGAGCAACGAGTAAAACGACGTTCCGAGGTCACGTCGCTCGGGCGGCAATGTGGAAAACGCGACGGTATTGACCGGTATGACAAATGCCGAAAACGCGAGACCCTGGAAGAAGCAGATGATCACCACTGTCGTCATATCGATATCGTTCGTGAACGTGGAGAGCGCATACATAGTATAGGCCGTAAGCAGCATACCCGACGCCATCACTTTGCGCGGGTCGATGTATTTGACCAGTCGACCGATGAACATGGCCCCAACCATCGATCCGAGCCCCCGCGGAGCCAGAATCCAGGCACTGTCGATCAACGAATAACCGCCCTGCTTTTGCAGGAACGGCGGCAGCAGTACGAGGCTGCCAAACAACACGGCACCGAACAGAACGCGCAGTACCGTGCCCGCCAGATAATTTCGGTCGAGAAACAGGCCCGGGTCGATGAAAGGCGTCTTGGCCACGAACGAATTGATGATGAACAGCCACAGCGCTGAAAAACTAATCAGGCTGAGCACGATGATCGTCGGCGAATCGAACCAGTCCATGCGGTTGCCGCGATCGAGCACGAATTGCAGCGTGCCGACGGCAATTGCCAGGAGGATAAAGCCGATATAATTGAACGGACGCCCGGTGCGCTGGCCCGGCCGCGGAATGAGAACCGCCACCATGGAAAACGCGAGCAAACCAAGCGGCAGGTTCAAGTAAAACGCCCAACGCCAACTATAGTATTCTGAAATATATCCCCCGAGCGTGGGTCCGAAGACCGGCCCGAACATGATCCCGACCCCCCACCAGCCCATCGCAACCGAGAAATCCTCGCGCTTATAAATCGACAGCAGCGACGAGAGCGCAAGCGGAAT
>CAZWCL010000374.1:0-4029 GCA_964632265.1 uncultured Hyphomicrobiaceae bacterium
CCCGACCGGGCAGACGAGATAATCACGCATGCCGAGATTGTGCGACATTTCCACTGACCAACGGTCGGCCCCCACCGGATCGAGCCGGCGCATCGCCTCTGTTGCGGTGAACGGCGACATGCAAAGTTCAGTCATCGCATAAATAACGCTTGGATAGTCCTGGCTGGCTTCAATATAAGCCTTCCACCATCCCTCCGGCGCACTTGAATGCAAAAAGATGGTTTCCCGGTCGACAATTTCATCAAGATTGCCAAACTGCTCCGGGAGCCGCGCCGCCGCCAATACGTTTATATGGTATTCGCGACTTGTAATATGATGAATGCAATCGAGAACACTATCCGGCGTGTCGAGTTCGTCGATTACTGACGTCGCGTCAAGTATCTGATTGCAAAGATCAAAATGCCGTGCGGCCGGAGCCTGCACCATGCGTAATGCCTTTCAGGTCTGAACGGTTAAAAAGCCTTATGCAGATTTGTGAACAAAGGAACTCCACGCAATCCGCAGCCAGCTACATTGCCTGCCCTATGACTTCGACCGCTATCAATTAGGTACGATGCGAACGCGCTTCAAGAAAGCGCCGCCTTGCATTCTTCATCCGGTGGCAACGGGTCGCAAGACTTCTGTTTTACGCATTGCCGGAGCGCCCGGTCCAGAGAAGCCGAAAAGATACCGCTTACGGGGCCTTGATAGAGACCTTCCGCCTGCAGACCACATTGATAGAGCCGCACCATATTCGAGCCGCCAAGATCCATCGCGCGGCGGTAATCCTGATACGCACGATCCGCCTCGCCGCGCTGGTGTCTCAGATGCGCCCGCGTGTCGTGCGCATGAGGACTCGAGCCATCCAGTCGAAGCGATTTTTCGACGTCTGGCAACGCCGCCTCGATGCGCCCCATTTTAAACAACGCCCAGGCCCTGTTATTGAGCGTAACCGCCTGATTCGGCTCGATTTCGAGCGAGCGATCGTAATCCGAAACCGCCTCGCCGTAGCGGCCGATCAATGATAACGCCAACGCCCGCAGCGAATAGGCGTACGCCCGTACCGAAGGGGCAAGCTGCGGCAGTTTCAAGAGCTCGGAGCACCCCTCGATCCGCCGCATGACATCGCTGCTATAGCAGTCGTGCCCATCAAGTGGGTTTGCCAAGGCGCCACGGCTTGTTGGCGGTAATGCCAGCACAGTCGCAATTGCTGCGATCCCGATAAGAGTAAAGATCTTACGCATGGTGCCTCCTGCCGATCGCGTTTCCCGCGAAAAGGCGGGTGCTAATTGTCCGGCACTTCGATCTCTAGGCCCAGAATAAGAAAACTCCAAGACTTCCCATGACTGTCGAGACCAAGCGACATGTTGACGCCACCTTCGAGCGCTTCACCGAGCACGAAGTTCAGCCCATTGAGATGATCAAGCTCATAACGTTGGACATCGCCCTGAATGAGCTTTGGAAAGGCCGTCTTGATCCGCTCGCCCGTCAACTGTTCCTTGATGAGCGGGTAATCACCGGCGTCATAAGCCCAAACGGATATGTTCGATGTATTACCCTTATCGCCGGCACGGGCATGGGCGATTTCGTGCAGCTTAACATGCGCCATTGGTTTAAGCCTCGAACAGTTTCACGGAAGTCGGCACTGCGTTTCGATCGATCATCGTCGAATGTGTCACGACGCTCGGCGTGATTTGGCCGCGGTATCCGCCGCCGCCAGCCGGGCCACAACACAGCAACGCTTCGACCTCCCAGAGCATCATCTCGATAAGGTCGCGATCCATAGAACGCATGGCAACACGCACACGCACGTCGTTTGAGCTGTCCGGTTCCTCGACATCCGCGGTCGCATGAACCGAACTGAGACCGATAAGGTCAATCCGATAAGCACCGGCCATACCCGCAATCCGCTCGAACCGTTCAACCAGTATCGCGCGCGCCAATCTGGCACGTGCTGCAGCGTTCACCCCTGCATAGCTCACCCCCGCTTCGCCAAGCATTCCTCCATCGAACCCGACGGTTACCTTGAGCTGGCGCGGCCGCTCAGTACCACCGCCACGCGCGATACGGACGCTGTCGCCGCCAACACTCTCGATATCAACCCGTGAAAAATCCGCCGTTACATCTGGCGTCAAGTAACGCGCGGGATCATGCACTTCGTAAAGCATCTGCTCTTTGACCGTTGCCACATTGACCATGCCACCAGCATCTTCGAGCTTGGTGATGATCGCTTCGCCGGTATCGCTGACATCTGCAATCGGGTACCCGCAGTCCGCCGGCCGCGGCACCTCCTTGCGCCCCGGATCAGCGAAGTAGCCGCCGGTGATCTGCATGCCGCACTCCATCAGGTGCCCGACCAGCGTCCCCTGACCCAACCGCGCCCAGTCATCCCGCGCCCATCCGTAGCGATCGATGATTGGCGCAAGAAACATGGACGGATCAGCGACACGCCCAGTGATGACGACATCCGCACCGCTTTCCACCGCCGGTAAAATGGCATCGACACCAAGGTAGGCATTGGCACCAACCAGTGGCTTGTCGACATCTTTCAGCCGCCGCCCGTCGTAGTCGAACAAAACGGTCTCGGCCGTCATCTGGTCAGTGACCTCGTCGCCGAGGACCGCTGCCACTTTCAAGCCCTTGAGACCAAGATCCCGTGCGACGTTCACCACAACCTCGGCTGCCGCCTCGACGTTTGCAACGCCCATGTTCGTTACGATCCGCGTATTATTGCGCCGGCAATGCTCAAGGACACCACGCATACGCGCGGCAAGCTGCGGGTTGTAGCCGCGCTCGGGATTGAGCTTGCGGTCACGATGCCCGAATGCCAGCGTACGCTCTCCGATCGTCTCAAACACCAGCCAGTCGAGCGCCCCCTTTTCCGCCAGATCGATTGCCGGACCCAACCGGTCCGACGAAAATCCAGCTCCGGAACCAATACGCATGTTGACGTCTCCTGAGTTCGAGCGTTGTCTTGGCCAGCATACTTATCCGACACCCGACCAGTTGCAACCGGTGTCGGCCATCCATCGCCTATGGGGAACCACATGCCCACCTTGACTTTCGATTGCGTCGCCGACAGTGCGACCAGGACGATAAGCTTCGAAGCCGAAAACCTTGTTCTCGCCGGCCTCACCGGTCGCGACCAGACCGCCGTTCAGCACCACGTCGACGAATTGCAGGAACTCGGCATTGCACCCCCGTCGACCATTCCGATCTTCTACCGAACCGGCGTTGAATTAGTCACCCAGGCCGACCGACTTCAAGTGCTCGGACCGCATACATCCGGCGAGGTTGAATACGTGCTGCTTGTAACAGAAGACAGCATCTGGTTCACCGTCGGCTCCGACCAAACCGACCGCAAGGCCGAAGCAATCGACATTGCCTTATCGAAGCAACTCGCCGGCAAGGTCATCGCCCGCACCGCCTGGAATCTCGCCGAGTACGCCGGCCGTTGGGACAGCCTGATGATGCGCTCCTGGGCAACGATCGAGGGCGAACGCGTTCTCTATCAGGAAACGGCTCTGGCCAACGTTCTCGACCCCGACGATCTGATCGGGCGCTACACATCCGGCGGCACCCTCGCTCCCGGCACGGTGATGATGAGCGGAACACCAGCCGCGATCGGCGGTATTCGTCCAGGCACACGCTTTGAAATAGAGCTTGCCGACGAGGCAGCCGGCCGCAACATTACCCACGCCTATGACATCGACGTGCTTCCCGTGATCGCTTGATCACGGGATCGAGCGCACCGCCAGATTTCGCGCAAGATAAACGACGCCCTTGCCACCCTTGTCATCCCAACGCTCGCCGACCCGCACGAAGCCATGCCGCTGATGAAAGCGCAGTGAACCGGGATTGGGCGGCGCGAGATTGACTTCGGCGAGCAGTATATCTCGCCGACCTTCGTAGTGTGAAACCATAGCCGAATAAAGCGCGGCCCCGATCCGCAGGCCGCGTGCGGATGCCGCCACGGCGATCCGGTCAACATACGCAAAGTCCTTGTAGCGCTCGGAAAGCCACTGATAGTTGAGACTGGCATAGTCCCGG
>CAZWCL010000375.1:0-4024 GCA_964632265.1 uncultured Hyphomicrobiaceae bacterium
CACCAGCCAAGCTGGATATTATTCTGATCCTGGAAGAAAGCGACGCCGAGACACGAGCCGTTGCCGCAGGCCTGGCCTTGCCGGTGCATATGAGAACGGTGGTCGTGCCGGACCGCAAGCCGCGCACCAAACCCAAGGCGCTCAACATGGCGCTTGCGCTGACGCGGGCTGAAATGATCGCCGTTTTCGACGCCGAGGATATTCCATCTCGAGATCAACTGCGTATCGCCGCGGCCGCCTTTGCGGACCGGAAAGAGCTCTATGCGTGCTATCAAGCCCGTCTAGGAATCTACAATCCGCGCCAGAGTTGGCTGAGCCGGCAGTTTACGGTCGAATATGCAACGCTCTTTCATGCGTTCCTGCCGGCATTGGCGCAGGTCGGCGTGCCGATACCGTTGAGCGGGACATCGAATCATTTCCCACGCCATTGGCTTGAGCGCAGTGCGTGGGACCCCTTCAACGTAACCGAGGATGCGGACCTTGGCATTCGTCTCGCGCGCCGCGGCGGCCGTATCGGACTGCTGGATACCGACACCTACGAGGAAGCCCCGGTAACGTTCGGCGCCTGGTTGCCACAGCGCACGCGCTGGATAAAGGGCTGGATGCAGACGTATCTGGTCCACACTCGCCAGCCGCTACGCCTGCTCAGAGAACTCGGGCTCTGGCGAACCCTGACCTTCCACGTCTTGTTCGGCGGCTTTCTGTTGTCGGTGATGGCTTATCCGTGGCTGTTCGTGCTGCTTGGTATGGAACTCGCCCGGCCCGAACCATTTGCAATGAACGAAGCTTCGACCGTTTACCGGGCATTTCTGATCGCCGCATTCATCGATCTCGCGGTCGGGGTAGGAGCAGCCCTGCTCATCACTTTAATCGGTCTCACCCGTGCCGGTCTTCTGGCTCTATCGCCGAATATCCTGGTTGCACCGGTCTACTGGTTGGCCATTTCTCTTGCCGGCTATAGAGCTCTGATTCAGCTCATTTTTCGTCCGCATATCTGGGAGAAAACCACCCATACGGCCCGTCACCGGGGTTCGCGAAGACCCTCTCGAGCTGAAAAGAATCGCGTTAAACTTATCTCGCGCTGACGATGACACGTCGTTGTCGGCGCCGGGGCGAGGTGACGTCACATGGACTCTAAGGCAAATCGGCGCGCGTACCTATGCACAGCGGCTCTGGTCGCGGTCTTCGGCTGGAATTCGCCTGTCCGATCCGACGAGGGAACGAAAGTGCCCTCGCGCGAGCGCGTCGCGCTGCTGCACCGCCACTATCCCGACCTGATCTATAGCGTCACCAACAACACGGCGCGGTTGATGAACAATCGCACAATGGTGATTGATGACGGCGATCGTAAGTCACACCTGCAAAAGCGGCGCGGCGACGGCGATATAGAAGACCAACTGGCGCAGATTTATCCGGTCGGGCGGTGCTTCAAGGGCCGATTAAAACACTTCGACCCGGGCCTCGTGCGCAATGCAGCTTTTTTTCGCAACGCCTATGGATCGACGCGCCATTACGTCCGCCGCGCCTCTGAAACCGTTTATTGGTTCGGTACCCACGTCGTCTTCTCCTCCCGCCACGGCGCCGCAGATGCGCTACGCCGCGTCCGCGACGAGATACGGGAACTGCCGCCGAAATTCCATGCACTGGTACGCCGTCCTGCCCGAACGCTCGATTGGTCGACTGTTCGGGACACCGATCGCCTGAGCGTCCATGCCTACGCCATCGCGATTGATTTGAACGCCGCGATCGACAGACATTGGCGCCACGGCGGCGCCAAGAAAGGCCGTGTCAAGCGCTACCGCAACCGGGTGCCAGCTGAGATTGTCTCGATTTTCGAGCGCCACGGATTTATCTGGGGAGGTAAGTGGTACCGCTACCGAACCGGTCATTTCGAGTACCGTCCGGCACTCATAGCCATCGGCCGTCTGGCCGAAAGCCGCGGCTGCGAACCCGCGCCAGCGTCTGGAAAAAAGCGGTAAGTGGTCGGAGCGAGAGGATTTGAACCTCCGACCCCCAGTCCCCCAGACTGGTGCGCTAACCAGACTGCGCCACGCTCCGTACCAAACCCCGCATTGTGCACTTTCACCGTGATCGGGTCAATGGCTTTGCAACAAGCCGGCTCGCGCGCGTATTCCGGCAGAGCTGCTGCCACCGAGTGTGTTGGCCGCGCAACGAATATCCAGGACGTTCAGTGCCCGCGTCGAAGGAGTTGGGCGCAATCCGTTCCCATGACTATGATGCCCCAAAGTCCGAGCATATTATGAGTGAGAGCGTATTGAAATGCAGACGCGTATAGCTTGGTCCGCAAAAAATAGGTTTGCGACGTATTGGTTGGGTCTTATGGCGGCCGTCCTGGGTGTAGCCGTACCTTTACTTTGCCTTGTCGCAGCCGTGGTACCGGAGCCGGCTCAGGCCCAGTATCGCGCCGGCTCATTCGTAAACGGTCAACCCTATTTCGCACCCCGCCGGCGCCGCGCCGCTCGCACCTATCGCCGCCGCGCGGCAGCGCGGCGCAATGCACGCCGCTTGCGGCGGCTTCGCAAGCGCGCTGCGGCGAGATCCCGTCGCGCCGCCACGCGCCAGGTGACACGCGCGGCCCCGCAACAGCGAACCCGCGCGTCCAATAAGCCGCGAGCAAAGAAGCCGCAGGCGACCAAACGTAAGGTCGGACCTCCCGAGCAACCGACAAAGAAGGCTGCGGCTGCTCGAATTCCACAACTGCCGCAACGTCGCGGATCCGATACGGTGCCACCCGCCGGGAAGACGCGCCTGCCGTTGCCGTTGCCGGTTCGGATCGCCCGTGCATCAGCGGACGGGGCGGCCGCGCCCCGAAAACGCCCGACGCCGCCGGCCCAAGCGGTATCCTTGCTCCGTCCGCCAGAGCCCCCGGCAAAGCACAAGCTCGCCCCGCCTACCCTTCCCAAGAAGCGCCGGCGGGTCCACAAGATCGTCGTATCGCTCAAGCAACAGCGCCTGACGGTTTACGAGGACGGCCGGCCGGTGCGTCGAGCACCCATCTCATCCGGCAAGGCCGGCCATCGCACCCCGCGCGGAATCTTCAGCGTTATTCAAAAGCGCCGTTACCACCGCTCAAACATCTACTCAAACGCGCCGATGCCCTATATGCAGCGGTTGACGTGGTCAGGCATAGCACTGCATCAAGGGCGGCTGCCGGGCTATGCCGCATCACACGGCTGTATTCGTCTGCCTGGACGTTTTGCGCGAACGCTTTTTCGGTCGACTCGTCTAAGAACGCATGTGGTCGTCGCCAGGTCAGACGTCACGCCAAAGATCCTTTCGCATCCGAATTTGCCGGCCCCGACGACCCCGGCAGCCGGCGACCAGGACCAGCGCCTGACAGGTCTTGCACCATGGCCACGGGCGCGTATCGCGCGCCGCGCCGTCTCCACCGTCCGGCCGCCGTCGCGCGTGGCTGGCTGGCAAGAAACGGCGGCCCCTCCTGAGACCGTGCCCGAGACCAGTTCGGCGCTGCGCCAGGTGCTCGCAGAACTTGCCGTCCATCGCCCTGCCAGCGGCTACGTTGAGATGGCCGTGGATAAGACGACGGCGGTGCAGCCCGAGCAGCCGGCAGAGGAGCGCCCGGAACTGAGCGGGCCACTTCGTATTCTCGTCACCCGGCGGACGGTTCGCGACCATCATCGCGACGTGCAACGCCAGCTTGCAGCGATGGACTACGACGTCGGCGAAATCGACGGGCGCCTTGGCCGTCAGATGATCGGGGCCCTGAAAGCATTCCAGAAAGATCAAGAACTGCCGCTCACCGGCTTGCCGGACGAGGCGACGCGCGAGCGCCTCGATAGCGCCAGTGGTATCGCCCGCCCCTCTGCCGCAACGATCTATGTCCGCCAGCAAGGCGAGCCGGTCTACTCGGGCGCCGTGGCAATTGCCGACTTCGAGCAGCCGCTCGGGACACACCTTTACATATTGCTGGACGCGGATCATGGCGATCGGCCGGCCTGGACTGCGCTCACCGCCGCGGCGAGAGGGCGCCTGCCTGGCTGGT
>CAZWCL010000376.1:0-4009 GCA_964632265.1 uncultured Hyphomicrobiaceae bacterium
GGCCCGTAGTGGAATGTCATGCCATTTCACGCATGGCCCGCCCGACGCTCTCCATCACACCGCGTCCGTCGCAGCCGCCAAGTGGCGCCTCGAAGAGACGCTCCGGATGCGGCATCATTCCAACCACACGCCGCCGGCCATCCGCGATGCCGGCGATATTGCGCTGCGACCCGTTGGGGTTCGCCGCCGCGCTGGCCACCCCCGTCTCGTCGACATAGCGGACAACGACGAGCCCCTCGCCCTCGAGACGGTCGAGTGTGGCTTCATCGGCGAAGTAGTTGCCGTCGTGATGCGCGATGGGCACGCGGATGATATCGCCGTCGTCGTAGGCGCCCGTGAACGGTGTCGCGGTCTGTTCCACCTTGAGGTGAACGTCGCGGCAAACGTACCTGAGCGACGCATTGCGCATCAAAACACCCGGCAGCAGACCCGCCTCGCACAGCACTTGGAAGCCATTGCACACGCCGAGCACCGGCACGCCCGATCGCGCCCGTTCGATCACCGATGACATCACTGGCGACTTCGCCGCCATCGCGCCTGGGCGGAGATAATCACCAAACGAGAAGCCGCCCGGCAGAACGATAAAGTCGGTCGCGCCAAGTTCGCGGTTGCCGTGCCACGCCATATCGACCGGCTGTCCGGTCACCTTCTCCAGTGCAACCTTCATATCGCGGTCGCAGTTGGAGCCGGGAAACACGATCACGGTGGCTTTCATGCGGGATGTTCCCTTGTGCCGTTTCGACCACTGAGCTCAAACGAATTCGTAGGAATAATTCTCGATGACCGTGTTCGCGAGCAACTCCTCGCACATGCGCTCGACCTTCTGGCGGGCTTCCGCCGCATCGGTCTCCGACAGTGTCACCTCGATCAGTTTTCCCTGTCGGACATCCTCGACGCCGCTGAAACCGAGTCCATCCAGTGCGCTTTCGATTGCCTTGCCCTGCGGATCGAGAACACCGCTTTTCAGTGTGATCTTGATAAGTGCCTTCATCGTGCCGACACCTCCTGTCCTGTCGCCGTGCATCGCCGCGATGTGAGGCGCGAAATGTAACTCGTCTGTGCCCCGTGCCGGCCCGTGGCGCAAGAGGCGCACGCCTGTTGGCACCCGCGCCTCTTGCCGCAGACCCGCCCGCCAGACCCGCCCGCCAGACCCGCCCGCCAGACCCGCAAGTCAGACCCGCAAGTCAGACAAATCGGTCAATCAGTTAGCTGACTTCTCGCCCTTTCCCGGCTCGGGATTGGACGCAACGAGGACCGGCATCACGCCCTGAGGCGGCCGGCTCTCGTGCAACACGCCAAGCCGCCGGGCCACTTCCTGATAGGCCTCCAGCACATCGCCCAGGTCACGGCGGAAGCGGTCCTTATCGAGTTTGTTGTCGGTCTCGACGTCCCAAAGGCGGCATGAGTCGGGGCTGATCTCGTCGGCCAGCACAATCCGCAGGATCTCGCCGTCCCAAAACCGTCCGAATTCGATCTTGAAATCCACCAGCCGAATTCCGACCCCGAGGAAAAGCCCGACCATGAAGTCGTTCACGCGCAGCGCATGCGACATCATTTCGTCGATCTCCTGCGGGCTCGCCCAGCCGAACGCCGTAATGTGCTCCTCCGACACGAGCGGATCGCCCAGTTCATCGTTCTTGTAGTAGAACTCGATGATCGAGCGCGGCAGCTGTGTGCCTTCTTCGAGGCCCATGCGGGTTGCAATCGAACCGGCTGCGACGTTGCGCACGACCACCTCGAGCGGAATGATCTCGACCTCCCGGATCAACTGCTCTCGCATGTTGAGGCGGCGGATGAAGTGGGTTGGCACGCCGATGTCGCCGAGTTTCTCGAACACAAACTCCGAGATCCGGTTGTTGATCGCGCCTTTGCCGTCTATCTGCGCGTGTTTCTTGTTGTTGAAGGCCGTCGCATCATCCTTGAAATGCTGGATCAGCGTGCCGGGTTCCGGGCCTTCATAGAGGATCTTGGCTTTACCTTCGTAGATGCGGCGGCGCCTGTTCATTGTCGTGTCCTTGAACGACGGTCCTTTGACGGACCGGAAAGGTTAATCCGACGGGCTGCGTGGCCAATGCGACCGCGCCTCGGATCGGCATGTCGAAGCTGTTCTCACACCCTTGCCGTCGTGCTGGATCTGGTTCACTTCTAGTGCGTCTGCAAGGTCGCATTCACATCCGACGCGCCATCCTGTACGACCGGAAGCACTGGACACTAGCGGAACGGCTATGGCGGCACAATCTTAATGCCGGTAGGACGGTTTCCAGGATGTGCCTGCAACGCACTGCGCGTCCGGCGAAGCCGAAAACCGGGCGTTTCGCCCTGAGTAACGCATCGCTTGAGTGTAACTTGAGCATAACAAGGGGAAGGTTAACCGATGACCGGTTTTGACGATCGCGAAAAAGGCTTTGAAAAGAAGTTCGCTCATGATGCCGAACTTAAGTTCAAGGCTGAGTCACGCCGAAACAAGATGTTGGCGGAATGGGCCGGCGCTAAAATGGGCCTGAACGAAAGCGAGATCGCGGATTATGTAAAGGAAGTGCGCCGCGCCGACTTCGAAGAGGCCGGCGACGACGACGTCTTCCGCAAGGTCAAAGGCGACTTCGATGCGAAAAAAGTCGCCGTCAGCGACCAGGAGCTGCGCGAACAAATGGGCACCTTCCTCGCCAAGGCGGTTGCCGAAGTGGAAGCCAGCTAAACCAAACGCATCGCCGTTTCGCTGCGGGCGCCACCAGGTGCCCGCAGTGAACGCGAATAACGCACGTTTATTCCGCGTTTTTCTTGAGCGCGATCCGGTAGCTCGCCGAACCCGAGACACGCACGCCCTTCTGGCGCCGTCCCCGCGACTTGCGCATTCGCGAATTGACGCTCGCCCGCTCGAGCGAGCAGGTTTCCGCAATTGTTTCTTTAAGAACGACGCATTCCTTCGCCAGCATCAGGTAGAGATGCTTGCGCCCCTGGTCGGCGAGTTTAGTCTGATCCGCCATCGAGTTCGTGTTGCCCTCGATGAAGAAGCGATAGGTAACGGCAATCTTGACGCCGGGCATAGACTTTGTCGAAACCGGCGTCGCGCTGCGGCCAGCCAGGGGAAATGGTTTGAGCGAAGACGATTGCGCATGCGCCGCCCCCGTCCCGGCGATGACGGTCGCCGTTAGAAACACAATTCGCATAAACTTGAACGTCATGGGGACCTCTCGACAATTACTCCGGCGCGCGAAGCACAATTTTGGTCATTTTTGCTCCAGACGCGGTCATACCGCTCATCCGGGACGAAAATGCGGTTCGCGCGTGGCTAAAACGCGGGTCGGCGGCTGGATGAAGCTGGACCGGGGCCGCTGCGTGCGTCTCATCTGTTCAAATCTCGCACGCCCCCCTCAATGCCGGGTTAATTGTTTGAGCAGCCAGCCAAGCCGCATCAGCCCTTCGGGCCAGGGCCCTTGCCCGGTGGCGGCATCGATACGCCCCGCCGGTCCGGCCGGTACGAAATGACTGCCAAGCAGCCCGGCGAGCCGTTGGGCCTCGTCAGCGGAAAACTCCGGATGATCGTCGGGCGCAACCAAGACAGACGAGACGGTGAGTGGCAACGAGGACTTCGCGGCCGCGACCGCCGACGGTGACGCCACTGGCGCGACGATGAAGGCGCCGACCACTGGCGTGCCGTCAAGGGCGTCGGCCGCATGAAGGAGCACGTCGATCCCGCCGCCGTGTGTGACGGCCATGGTCGGCCGTTTTCCCGAGGCCTGCGCGATGAGCGTCTTGGCTTGGGTTTCAGGCCGTTTGTCCGGACTGCCGCCAAGCCACTCGGCGCTGGCCAGATTTCGCTGCCAGCGTGAAATCCAATGATCACCATGAGGTTCGCTGACCGTTGGACGCGCGTGCCAGTCGGGAACTAGGATGAAGTCTATATCGGCGATACGCATGCCTAGGAATGTACGCCGTCATGGCCCGGTGATCTAGCAGGCTGTTGAAGAACTCAGTGAGGTCGCGATGCGAGACGAAATTGGCCGCTCTG
>CAZWCL010000377.1:0-3997 GCA_964632265.1 uncultured Hyphomicrobiaceae bacterium
CATTTCGGCAATACGCAGCGCCGACATCGGCACAATATGGGCCACGCACCGGGCCCAGATCGCATCAGCGCTTGCCACCGAGACCTGTTGGCCGACAACGATCCTGAGCAAACCCGCGAGCCCCGCCGGCCTGCGGCGCAGCGGTGGCGCGCCTGTCACGTCGTGGATCGCGCGGAGCACGGTACATTTGCGGCGCAGCGCACGAATGCCGCGCGCGACGTCTTCGTCCGTCTCGATAATGAAGCCGGGCCGTCGACGCGATGTTCTTCGAGCCATGGTTCATCTTTCTCGTTGCCAAATGCGGTATGCCGCTGTTCGGCCCACAACGTTCTACCTGGAGGGAAGTGCGGAACAAAAAAGAACATTAGCGGAACTTAATCTGGACTCCTGGTGTGAATCGCTTCATGTTCTTTGAATGTTCTCGAGCGGTCTGCCGATTAACGGCTCTCCACCAGCTCTTGCGTAAACCGGCTAGACGTCGGTCAGTCTCGGGTTTGTGCCGTTGCGTCCTGTCGCGTTGCGTAGCGTCAAACGATGAAGGTTCGCGTGGCTCGGCCGTAGCCGGCACCGGTATCACCCCCGCCGGAGGCCCCCACCTACCGGCTCCGGTCCGAGCCCGCCGAACCGAACAAGTAGCGCGCAAGTATCAGTGAGTTTCGTTCCCGCGTCACTATGCTCCCGTCTTGTCCCCGATGTGAGCTTTGAAAGCCCTGAGCCCGACGCTCCGATTAAGCGGCCGGCCAAGCAAGAAGAGAAACTCTGATGCACACGTTCCTCATTTCATATGATCTGTCTGCTCCCGCCGAAAACCGTCACGCCGTCACGACGGCCATCATGATGCTCGGAAAGAGCTGGGCACGTCCGCTCGATCATACGTGGTACGTGCGCGCCGATCACGAAGAGAGCGACATTGAATCCGTGCTGAGTCAGCTAATCGGAGACGACGACGGCTTGATTGTCCAGGCCGTTCAGGATGACGCCCGTCTCGCCAACACGGCACTACGTTGGTTCAAGCAGCGCCCGCTACCGTGTGGCCCAACTGGTCAAGACCACAACGTCGTCGCCTTTCCCATTGCCGTCGAATGCCCGCAAGACGCCGACCTGCCGCCGATGGCCGAAGCGGTCTAGCGCATGCCGACGGCCGCGTTCGAGATCAATTCTAAGGATACCAGTCTAGAAAGTTGGCCAGCAGCTTGAGCCCGAGCTTCTGGCTTTTTTCTGGATGAAACTGCGTCCCGGCGATATTGCCACGCGCGACCATCGCTGTAATCGCACCACCATATTGAGCGGTCGCGATGATTTCGCCGGGTTGGTGGGCCTTGAGGTGATAGGAGTGGACGAAGTAGGCGTGCTGCCCGTCCCGCCCAACCTCGATACCCTCAAGCAGCGGATGTGGCCGGCGCACCGTGAGCGTGTTCCAGCCCATATGCGGAACTTTGAGGGACGGGTCATCGGGCTCGATCAGCGCGACATCGCCTTTAATCCAGTCCAGCCCTTCAGTAACGCCGAATTCCAGCCCTCGTGATGCCATGAGCTGCATGCCAACGCAGATGCCGAGGAACGGTCTGGACCGTTGATGTGCAAACTCATCCAGCACTTCGATCATGCCGGGAACGGCCGCAAGTCCCGCCTTGCAGTCGGCAAAAGCGCCGACGCCTGGCAGGATGACACGGTCAGCGGCGGCGACGGTCGCGGTGTCGTTGCTCACGTCCACATGCGTTGCGATATTGCTTTCCCGGGCCGCCCGCTCGACGGCCTTGGCGGCAGAGTGAAGATTGCCCGATCCGTAGTCGACGATCACAACCCGTTGCATAACAGCCGCCTGAAGTTCCATTGAGGTCCGCGCCCGGTCACGCCCGGCGCCAGCTTCGCCAACCCGTGCGTTTCGGCGGAATGACGACACCATCGCGCGGCGGCGGCGGTTTCGTGTCGGCTGAGAAAGCACCCGGCCGGTCGAAATTCGACGGCGTCACCATGGGCACATTCGCCACCCAACTTTCGAAGAACCGGCGTTCGCATTCTTCGAAGTTGCTCCCCGACACCGCACCGACCATTCGCCAGTTTTTCCGGTCGAGTGTCCATCGTTGTAGTGCGTCCGCTTCGAACCCGACCAGCAGATTGACCGCTAGCGATGCGTAGTAACGCCAATGATCGGGAATCTCCAGAATCGTGATCAGGCCCTGCAGCGCGAAAATCAAGAGAAGATAGCCGATCAGCACGAGCCAAAGGCGATTGACGATCATCCAGACCGGCGCCAGGAGGAACGCAAACAGCGAGAAGCCCTCGCGCACGAATCGCAGTTTTTCCGCGCGGTCTTCTCGGTCGGCAGGCGGATCGGGCGGCTCATGTACCGAATAGACGAATTGTGATTTGAATAGCCCAAACATGTCACGTCACCGTTTGCTCGTTCAGCCGTTCAGCGAGCCCTTGGTGGAAGGGATGCGGTCGGCCTGACGCGGATCTATTTCGACGGCTGTGCGAAGCGTGCGCGCGACCGCCTTGAAGCAGGTTTCTGCTATATGGTGGCTATTGATACCGTACAAAGTTGTAATGTGCAGTGTGATACCGGCATTTTGAGCGAACGCCTGGAAAAACTCGCGAAACAGTTCGGTATCCATGTCGCCGACCTTCGCCGTCGGGAAGGTGACGTCCCAAACCAGAAATGGCCGGCCCGAGACATCTATCGCAACCCGCGTCAGTGTCTCATCCATAGCCAGATGGCAATCGCTGTAGCGTGTGATACCGCGCCGCTCGCCAAGCGCCTGCGCCAACGCCTGGCCGAGCACAATACCGCAGTCCTCGGTGGTGTGGTGAGCATCGATATGCAGGTCACCCTGGGCGGCGAGTTTCAAATCGATCAGCGAGTGTCGCGCAATCTGCTCGAGCATGTGATCGAGGAAGCCGATGCCGGTGTTGATTTCGTAAGCGCCGGTCCCATCGAGGTCGATGGTCGCTTGGATGCGCGTCTCCTTGGTGTCTCGTTTGATTGTCGCGGTTCTCGGCACGATTTGGCGCTCCTCTTTAAGAGAACCGTTTAGCAGCTTGCCGGCTCGCCTCAAAGAGGGCACAACGGCGCCACGTAAAGTGGGTTGCTGCGAAGCTCCAGGCGCGCTTGTGTTCGTGGTCATTCCGGCCCGTTTTCGGCCGCGCTGCCAAGCCCTCTTGTTTTTCTCCAAGCCGACGCCAATCTCAACCCGGACCGATGATGAACGATACTGCACATTCGACAGGCCAGCCGGGCTGGCATGGCACGACGATCCTGACCGTTCGCAAGGGAGGCCGCGTTGTGATCGCCGGTGACGGTCAGGTCAGCCTCGGCCAGACCGTGATCAAGGCCAATGCCCGCAAGGTGCGCGCGCTCGGTCGCGGTGACGTGATCGGCGGCTTCGCCGGCGCCACCGCTGATGCATTTACGCTGTTCGAGCGCCTCGAAGCCAAACTCGAGCAGTATCCAGGTCAGTTGACGCGCGCCGCTGTCGAGCTTGCCAAGGATTGGCGTACGGATCGTTATCTGCGCCGCCTCGAAGCAATGATGATTGTGGCCAATGCCGACACCACGCTGACGCTGACTGGTACCGGCGATGTCCTGGAGCCGGAATTCGACGTGATGGGGATCGGCTCTGGCGGTTCATACGCTTTGGCCGCCTCCCGCGCGCTCATTGATACCGCGACCGACCTTGACGCGGAAGTGATTGCCCGCAAGGCAATGGCGATCGCAGCCGACATCTGTGTTTACACCAACGGCAACCTTGTCATCGAGAGCCTCGATTCAGCCAAGTAGTAGGCGCCGCGGCCGCCCGACCAGCCCTTGAAACCCACCTAGCAGATATTACGAGAACACATGAGCAGCTTCTCCCCGCGCGAAATCGTCTCGGAACTGGACCGGTTCATCATCGGCCAGAAGGACGCCAAGCGCGCCGTCGCCGGGGCGCTGCGCAACCGCTGGCGGCGCAAGCAGCTTGCCGATGACCTGCGCGAGGAGGTCTATCCCAAGAAC
>CAZWCL010000378.1:0-3994 GCA_964632265.1 uncultured Hyphomicrobiaceae bacterium
AGCGACCCGAAGAATCCCGAGGACAGGATCGCGACTTTGGCCGGACCGCCGCGCGAGCGCCCCATCAGCGCTGTCGCAAACGACATGAAGAACTCGCCGCCACCCGTGATCACGAGAGCTGACCCGAAGATCAAAAAGCCGATCAGCAGTCCAGCGACAACGCGCATCGGCACGCCGATGATGCTTTCCGTACCGAGGGCGTGTTGTTGCAAAAGTGTCGGCAGATCACTTGAGGGCCCCCACAGGAAGCCCGGCATAGCTTCGGCAAACAACGGGTAGGCAAAAAAGAACGCACAGATACAGAACAGGGCGAAGCCGCCCACACGGCGAACCGCTTCCAGAGCGGCTAAACAGAAGATTCCTGCAAAAATGGTCACGTCCGACCAGATGGCGTTCTGAACCGTTTCACCAAGAAAGGCGCCGAAAAACGACGCGATGGCATCAGCGCTCGGCGGCGCGACGATATCCCAGCCCTCTTGAACGATACGCTCGCCATTCCACGCGAGAAAGCCCGTGAGACCCAGCACCATGATCGCGATCAGCCAGTCGTACCAAGGCACGTGGTTCCGCGCGCCGGCATGGGCCGGATAGATAAGATAGACCGTGCCAAGGAACAGCCCGGCGAGCAGGTAATAGTATGACGTGTCGATGATCAGCGCACCGACCAAGAACTGAAAATTGAACAGCTGGTTGATGTTCAGCAGAATGCCGACAACCCCGGCAGCGATAGCCACCCAGCGTGCAATGCCGTGCAGGCGACCGCGATTTTCGGCAGGTGGCGGCATCGCCGGCGCGCCGGGAGCAGTGCTGACGTTGACGTCGCTCATCGGATCTCTCTCATGAGGGCGTTCAGGGCCAAAGGCCATGTCGGGAGCCCGGATTAAGGGGTCCGGGTCGGATCAAGGGGAGTTTTTCCATCGGCCGAGGCATCTGTACTGCGGCCGGCGCGGGAGTGAGGCTATCGAGACAGTGCGTCCAAGGAACATTCTCTACTCACAACCAGTGTCGTGCCTTTCATGGTGCGGCCACACTAACGCATGCAGAGTGGCACTGCGGCCCAAGCCGGGCCGCAGTGCCGGAATTTCGCTTGCGGGACCATGCAGCCCGCAAGTGATCAAGACAAACGATTACAGGTCGTTTGCGGTACGGGCTTTCTGCCAGTACTCGGGCCATGCCTCTTTGGCATTGATCTTGTTGCCCTTCTCGCGCTCTTCGGCACGCATTTTGTCAAACTCGACAAGGGTCGTGTCCCAAAGCTCGCGCAGCTTGTTCAGGCGAGCGAGGCGCTCGTCGTGCCAAGCCTGATCTTCGTCGGTCCAGTAACCTTTTTCCTTGGCGTATTTGATTGCGCCGTCGTGCCATGGTGCGTCGGCCGGCGTCCGGATCGAGCGCTTGACTTCCCAGTTCTTCGAGCTGCCCGTTGTATTCTTGAACAGATCGAACGACTCGTCGATCGCCTTGACGAGGTTGTAGACTTCTTCCTCGCTGGTATTGGCATAGGTCGTGATCATCGGGTAGCGGTAGCCAACGAGCCAGGACGGATTTTCTTCCGACAGGCCGGCGCCGATGGATTCCTTGGTCGGCGCCACGAACGAAATGATATCCGTCATCGCCTTCCAACCCTTTTTATTCTCGGGCGGGAAGCTCGGCCAGGTAATGCCGCGTGGGCTCGCTTCGATCTGGCGCACGTTTGACGATGTCGTCACCGAACCAAAAGCATCAAGCTGATTGGCGAGAACGGCATCTTTCATCGCTGAGTATGAGCCAAACCAGACCGGCTTGATGTCGTCCATGCCGAGTCCGCCAAACGCCAGGTAGCCGAGATTCTTGACGTTGACCGAAGGGTTGCCTTTCACGAAGCCGATACGCTTGCCTTTGAGGTCAGCGATCGATTTGACGCCGATATCGCCAGCGGTCGCAAAGCCGACAGTTGCCGGGCGACCGAGAACGATCCGAATGTCCTGCGGCCCCCAGGATTGATCAGCGAAGTCGAACGAACCCTCGGCTGCGAAGAAAGCTTCATTGGCGAGGAAACCGTACTTCACCTTGCCCGTCGCCATTGGCAACATGCGCCCGATCGACGTACCAGACGGCACGATGCGAATACGTGTCGGGTATTTCTTCTGCAGCGCGTTGGCGATACCTGATGCTTCGGCATAGCCGCTGGAACCAAGGTCGTAGGCGCTCCAGATCATCGAACGCGGCAGTTTGGCGTCCTGCGCGGCTGCCGCGGCGGCAAAGCCCGCAATCGCAACGCCGCTGGTCAGCAACGTCAGAGCTGTCCGTTTTTTCATGCGTATCCTCCAGGGATTGTTTTTCAGGCCCGGCTACGCGAACATCCTCGCCTGCCGAACTCGCGACTCGAGACCGCTGGCCACCGGGCCTATGCATCAGGATGCATGGCTAAAATGGTCCTTTTTAGACGGCTCGAGAATAAGTTCCGCGCGTGCCGCGGCACTCGGCGCAGAATATTGAAGTCGCTCGCCGTTCACAACGTCACGATGCTCGAAGCCTGTATTATCTGCCCCTTGATAGATATCGCGGATTCAGCCACATCGTGCGTTAATCATGAACCATGTCTCCGGGTTGGTTGGAAATTTGCTAGGCTCGCCGGTAGCAGCAGAACACTCAGGGTGCGGACGTCATGCAAAGCGGAATATTCAAGTTTCAGGCGCAAGAGCGCATCGTGTTCGCCACACCGGCCGGTGAAGCTGTCCAGGCCGAGGCCGATCATTACGCGCGCTCCCGCGTCTTTGTGATCTCGACCCGGTCACTCGCAAAACTCCACGAAGGGCCCTTGCAGCGCATCGAGCGCGCGCTTGGCAAACGCCATGTCGGAACGTTCACCGCCATCGCATCGCACAGCCCGCGTGAAGACGTCGCCGCCGCTGCCCAGCAGGTGCGCGCAGCCGGCGCCGACCTTATTGTTGCAGTCGGCGGCGGTTCTGTCGTCGATGCCACCAAGGCCGTTTTGATGTGCTGCTGGCTCGGCATTGACAGTGCCGACGCCATGAACGCCCACGCTCTCGGTTTCGACCGCAACAAGCGCTCAACCTTCGACCTTCCCGCCGACCCCCTGCGCATGATCGCGGTCCCGACCACGCTGTCCGCGGCTGACTTTACTTCGAGAGCCGGCATCACCGACACTTCGACCGGCACGAAACTGGCGTTCGGCCACCGGCTGATGGCCCCCGTCAGCGTCATCCTCGACCCGGCCGCAACCCTCGACACGCCCGAGTGGCTCCTGCTTTCAACCGGCATGCGCGCCGTCGACCATGCATGCGAGTCCTATTGCTGCCCGATCGCCAATCCGGCAACCGAATCTCTTTCCCTTAAAGGTCTGGCTTTGCTCCATGATGCCCTTCCTGGCATCCGCCGGACACCCGCCGACCTCGACGCGCGCATGGGCGCCCAGTTCGGCATGTGGCATGCTATCTGGCCCAGCGCGTCTGGCACCTACATGGGCGCGAGCCACGGCATCGGCTATGCGCTCGGGGCGGCTTTCGGTGTGCCCCATGGCCATACCTCATGCGTCATGCTCCCAGCCGTGCTCCGCTGGAACAGCGAAGAAAACGGCGAACGTCAACAGGCCCTCGCTGCCGCCGCTGGCCGTCCCGGCGTACCGGCCTGGCAGGTCATCGGCGACCTGGTCGAGACGATTGGTCAGCCGCGCACGCTGCGCGACGTCGGTGTCAGTCGCACAGACCTCGAGGATCTTGCAGAACGCGCCCTCGGCTACCAGCCTGTTCGCCAGAATCCACGAAAAATAGAAGCGGCAAGCGACGTCATGGAGATACTGGAGTTGGCGTTTTAAAAGCCGCACCGCCGTTTGGCCATCAGCTCACGCCTAGCAGGCTGTTGAAGCGCTCATAGGGAGCGCACGCGACCCGCCACATTGTGGCGCCCCTCGGAGGCCGGCCATGCGGGGCCGTGGGGCCCAGTAGCCGCGAGAGATGAAATCGTTAGATCGTTTCCGCCTTAGTCGGAAACGATC
>CAZWCL010000379.1:0-3972 GCA_964632265.1 uncultured Hyphomicrobiaceae bacterium
CGAGATCAACGTCACCCCCTTCGTCGACGTCATGCTGGTGCTGCTGATCATCTTCATGGTCGCAGCCCCCTTGTTGACCGCGGGCGTTCCGCTCGAATTACCATCAGCCAAAGGTAAGCAGCTACAGGCCCAGAAGAGTGAACCGATCATTGTGTCGGTGGCCAGTGATGGGAATATTTATCTAGGCGACGAGCAGAAAGAGACGATGGCGCTCGCCGCGTTGCTGCCCAAGCTACAGGCAATCGCCAAGGCGCGCGGCGGCACCGATCAGCCGGTGTTCGTGCGTGGTGACAAAGTGGTTCCTTATGGCCAGGTTGCACGGGAGATGGCTGAAATCCGCGAGGCCGGGTTCCGCAAGCTGTCACTCGTTACGCAAATCGAATCAGGAGGTTGAGACAGCAGCCGGAATGTATCTCGGCCTGACATTATCGTTGGCAGCGCACGTCGCATTGCTCACCTGGGCCTTGGTGAGCTTCCAGACGACGCCCCCCCTCAAGGTGAATGAGCCCGAGGCCGTTGAGGTGGCACTCATTTCGCCGGACGATCTCGTGCGCCTGACAAAAGGTGATCGCTCCTCCAAGAAGCTCGAGACGAGGGCATCGAAACAAACCGAAAAGGCGCCAGTCAGTAAAAAGGCCAAAAGAGCGGTCGTGAAGACGATCCAGCCGCCCGCCGCCAGCGCACCACCGCCGGCCGATAGTCCCGATGAAATCGCCAAAAAACTGGCGTCATTGGCGCCGCCCGAACCGATGGGCCCGACGCCTGAAGAACTGGCAGCGAAAAAAGCGGCGGAAGCGAAGGCGAAGGCGAAGGCCGAACTTGCGCTGCAAAAGGCCGAGGAGGCCAAGAAGAAGGCTGAGGCGGCGAAAAGAAAAGCAAAGGCAGAGCAAGAAAAAAAGCGTCGTCAGGCGGAAGAGGCTGAAAAGCGCAAGCTGGAGGCGAAACGCCGTAAGGAAGCAGAACGCAAGAAACGGCTGGCGGCCAAACTCAAACGTGAACGTAAGCGAAAACTCGCTGAAAAGCGGCGTCGCGAACGCGAGCGCAAAGCAAAGAAGTTCGACACCGGTAAGATCTCGGCTTTACTCAACAAAATCCCTGATGCCAAGGCACCTGCCGCCGGTTCAGATAACCCCAACGCGCGAACCGATGCACCAAGAGGCGCTCAGGCTGGCGCGCCGGAAGGCCGCGACGACCGCTTGACGGCATCCCAGTTGTCTTTGCTCGGCGTTATGATGAAGCGCAAGGTGTCACAATGCTGGAACATCAACAGCGGCCTCGAGGGCGTCGACCGGATCGTGATCGATATCGAACTACGCCTCCGGCGCGATGGGCGTCTGGATGGCCGACCGCGGGTGGTCAGCCGCGGCAGCGGCCCGTTGTTCCAGGATGCTGCGAACAATGCTATGCGCGCTTTGGTCCAATGTGAGCCTTACGACTTACCCGAGCAGTTCTACGAAGGCGGATGGGATCATATGGTGGTCACCTTTGACCCGCAGAAAATGTTTTGATGCGTGCTGCTGGCAATCTCGGAGCGGTACTTGCACTTTAGTATCCCTACAACCTGAGTGGTGAGAGCGGCAACGCATGACTAATCAGAAGAACAGGGTCCCTTCGAGCGCCGTGGCGGGCCGCGAACCGAACCGTCGCGAGGCCGTGCGCATTGGCCTGTACGGCGCCGGTATTGCCGCGTTGTCTGGTTCCTTGCTGTCGGGCGCGGGCGTGATCGGTGCATCCGCGCAAACGCGCGTCACGATCGATGAAGCAAACCTTCGCCCCCGCCCAATAGCCATTCCGCCATTTATGGGCGAAGACCCGAGGCTCTCGAAGGCGATATCCGATATCGTGCAGGCCGATCTGGAGCGCTCGGGACTGTTTCGCCCACTGGATCAATCGGCGTTCATCGAGAACCTCCAGGACCTGACTACGGCGCCGCGCTTTGCCGACTGGCGCTCGGTTGGCGCCGAGGCCTTGGTCGTCGGCCAGGTTCAGCGCCTGGACGATGGACGTTTCCGAGCAGAGTTTCGCCTGTGGGACGTTGTGCTGGGCAAATCACTAACGGCACAGCATTTTGCAACATCGCCCCAAGGCTGGCGTCGGCTCGGCCACATCATCGCTGATCAGGTCTACGAGAAGCTGACACTCGAGAAGGGGTATTTCGATACACGTATCGTCTTCATCGATGAAACAGGCCCGAAAGAGAAGCGTCGCAAGCGGCTCGCTATCATGGACCAGGACGGCCACAACGTTCGCCTTTTGAGCAACGGCCGCGAACTTGTGCTGACCCCGAGGTTCAGCCCGGCAAGTCAGCAGATCACATACATGTCGTACGTCAACAATCAGCCGCGGGTCCAGATGATGGACCTTGCGACGGGGCAGCGCCAGATCGTCGGCGATTTCCCCGGCATGACTTTCGCGCCGCGATTTGCGCCTGACGGCCAGCGAATCGTCATGAGCCTGCAGCGTGGCGGCGCCTCGAACCTGGTCGAACTGGATCTCCAATCCCGCCAGACGCGCCAGCTTACCCAGGAAAGTTCGATTGATACCGGCCCATGCTATGCGCCGGACGGCCGCCAACTCGTTTTCGAATCAGACCGCGAAGGCAGCCAAAAACTCTATACAATGAGTAGCGACGGCAGTGCCGCGCGCCGGATCAGCAATGGTCCCGGCCGTTATTCGACCCCGGTCTGGTCACCCCGCGGCGATTATATCGCCTTCACCAAGCAGTACGCAGGCCGCTTTCTGATCGGCGTCATGCGTCCAGATGGAACCGGCGAGCGCATTCTGACGGAGGGTTACCATAACGAAGGCCCGACCTGGGCGCCGAATGGCCGTGTGCTCATGTTCTTCCGGGAGCGCCGCGGTGCAAAGGGCGGACCCAGCATCTATTCCATTGACTTAACCGGATATAACGAGCGCCGCGTGCCAACTCCGGCGTTCGCCTCCGACCCTGCTTGGTCGCCCCTGCTCAGCTAGAAGATTGTTTTCTGCTACAAGCGTTCATTGCTCGAACCTATCGGCTTGAGACCCACCGGAGCTGTTGAGCCGGCTCGATTTTTCGTCATTCCAGCCGTTGAAGGCAGTGTGGCCGGCGTAATATTCAGGCGTTGTATTTTCGCACCAAAGGCGACGGATTCCTGTGGGCCACCGGCGTCTTTCATTGAAACGAACCACCATCACCAGTACCCGATAAGAGTTAGTTATCGAATGCCGCTCCGAGACACCGTGGTGCTGGGGGGAATTCCTATCGCAGGTATTCGATATGCCTTGGACACTATAGGAGAGAAGACCATGAAGAGCGCTATCGTTCTTGCTACGGTTATTGCTGCGGTTGCTCTGGGGGCATGCCGCAAAGAAGTGCGTCACGAGCCGATGAAACTCGGTGCTGAAGCGGCTGTCGAGCACGTTGCTCGTTAACCAGCCTGTGAACTCGCTTAGGTGAGTCACGTTTGTCTCGACGAGGGCCGCATCACCGGGGAACTGGTGGGCGGCCCTTGTTTTTTGAATGCCGGACCGTAACGCTCAGTGGGCCGTCGCTCCTCTACCGGCAGCTATGCTTTTCGGGCAAACCTGCTTTGACGAATCGCGGTCGTGCCTCTGAGATACAAAGTTGCGGACAAGTCCTAGCCATAATTTGCCCAGACAACGAGACCGGTTAGGGTGGTCCAATCATCGCCATTGTCGCGCCGCCGTATAACGCGACATGAGTGTCGACGTGTTTCGCACCCATGAAAACGAAACACCGATGACGGGAAGAGAATCATGACAGATCGCCACGGCCTGCGCGCCGGAATCATTCTGGTATTGGCTTGTCTGCTCGGGCTGTCGGTTGCGGCTTGTTCAAACAATAAGAATCTCGACTCTGACAGCGCCCGGCTGAACGCCCGTGGCGGTTCCGGAGCGGCGGCGGCGACCCCCGGGACACGTCGCGACTTCTCGCAGCCGTACGGCGCCGTCGCGCTGTACGAACCCAGC
>CAZWCL010000380.1:0-3968 GCA_964632265.1 uncultured Hyphomicrobiaceae bacterium
CACGACGCGCTCTGGAAGGTAGGCGCCGACGCCGCGGATAATTGATCGGGTTGCGTTCACACGCGTCTCCCTCAAACCTTGTTATTGCGTCGCTTGTTTCGACGCACTTGATTTCCTGTTGCACAATAGGGCCGTCTCCGCCCCGCCGAGACTGCGGCCCCCGATTAACTGGCCAACTGCGATGACACGCGTTCGTGGAAATCGTGCAGATCTCCGCGCATGCGCTCGATCAACCCGCTTTGTGCCATATCGTGACCGATATCGATCGCACTGGCAAAGCCGAGCGCATCCGTACCCCCATGACTCTTGATCGTAAGTCCATTGAGGCCGAGGAACGTACCACCGTTGACGCGGCGCGGGTCCATCTTGTTCTTCAGGACCTGGAATCCGCCCTGTGCAAAAACAGCCCCGATACGCGACCACACCGATCGCTTCATCGCATCGCGGAGATATTGTGCAATCTGCCGTGCGGTGCCTTCCGCAGTCTTGAGCGCGATATTGCCGGCAAATCCCTCTACGACGACGACATCGACCCGCCCCTGACCGATTTCATCACCCTCGACGAAGCCATGATAGTCGATCGGCAACTCAGTCATGCCACGCAAAATGGCGTGCGCAGCCTTCACTTCATCCGCGCCTTTGATATCTTCGACGCCGACATTGAGCAAACCGACACTTGGTTTTTCGACGTGAAACAAGGCGCGTGCCATGGCCGCACCCATCAGCGCGAAATCGCAGAGCTGGGCGGCACTTGCACCGATATT
The DNA here is from genome assembly GCA_964632265.1 of uncultured Hyphomicrobiaceae bacterium. Classification (GTDB taxonomy): domain Bacteria; phylum Pseudomonadota; class Alphaproteobacteria; order Rhizobiales; family Hyphomicrobiaceae; genus CAJQQK01. The sequence continues at coordinate 765 of CAZWCL010000380.1, forward strand.
GGCGCCGACGTCCAGGACGATGCACTCATTTCGCACAGTTGGCCACAGCGCAGCGATAGCAGGTCGTTCGATATCTGACATCGGCCTGAGAACAAGCTTGGACATGGCCATCAAAGCGCCAGTATTGCCCGCAGAAACAACGACGTCGCTGTCGCCCGTCTCCACCGACTTGATCGCAAGCCACATGCTCGACGAGCGTCCCTGCCGGACAGCTTGGCTCGGTTTTTCATCCATCGCGATGGCAGAATCAGTATGGATGACTTCCGCGTGAGCCTTCAGCGCGGCGTGCTTGTCGAGTTCGGTATTGATGCGCTGAGCGTCACCGAACAACTTGAAGCGTAGTTCTGGACGGCGCTTGAGTGATAGTGCGGCGCCCGGAACAACGACTTCGGGGCCGTAGTCCCCACCCATTGCGTCGAGCGCGATCATATGTAGCGAAGACATGGACTTTACGTTTTCAATTCAGCCACTTGAGATTGCAAGTCGCATTTTGGGACTGATCTGCGTGTGCAGACCGCGGGACCATAGCGTTTTGCTTATCCCATACAACCGCTTTATTGGGCAGCGCATCGGACGGCAATGGCAAAAATGCCACACTGCAGCGAGACACACGCAATCACGGGGTCGATGAGCCAGCGTCGCGTTTCAGGCGTTCCAGGATGGCAAACGGGTTCTCCTTTTCTTCTTTGACATCGCCGCCGCCAGCCTCGCTGCGCTCCAGCTCGGCATCAGCGGACCGCGGAAACGGGTCGATCAGCGATGCAATTTGCTCGGCGATGTAGCGTCCAATCGCAATGGCACCATGGCGCAACGGTTCTGGATCATCCTCGTCGAGCGCGTCGAACTCCGATGAAAGCTGCTCAGCAGGGCTGGCGTCTTTGCAGAATTCGACCGTAAACGGTTCGTCGATAATCTGGTCGACCGGATCAAGCGTCACGCCGCAAACAAGTTCAAGCCGTGCCATGATCGTACCGCTCACGCGATAGCGGCCGGGGCCGATGGCACGCACTGCGTAAGCAGCTGAAAGCGACCTGCATTTGGCATCGCCGAAGGCACGCGAGAGCGCCTCGCATTCTTGCGCTGTCGCCGTGCGCTCGAAAGCACGTTCATCACCGATGTCCTGGACACGGTGTATCCAGTTGAGTGGCCAGTTAAGTGGTTCAAGGTCCTCCACGGTCATGACCGAGCCTCGCCATTCAGAAATTTCGTGGCGCGGGGAAACCGCGGCAGCGTTATGGGCTCATCGCGGCTGGCTTCTTCATTGCCGGGGAAGGGTGACCAAACCCGAAGTTCCGCCCGCGCAGACAGTGTGTAAGCCGCCAGCGCCGACGCCTCGGGCACAGATCGTCCCTCAAAGAGCAACTCCTCAACAAGGCCCGCAAGTGTCAGTCCGGTATCGCTTAACGGCTCGCCGTCGTCGACGACGGCGAATGCATCGCGGTACAGGAAATCGCGATCATACAGTCCGCCCGCTGCCTTGCGGACCTTGGCCGGCACCTTAGTGTCGCCAACCGCCATTTCGCGCATCGACCCGTCGAGGTCCCGCACGAAAGTCTCCGTCAGCGCCTGCGCCAGTTCGTGTTCGGCGCCATTTCGCAACTCACCGCGCAACTCGCGCAGACGCTCAAGAACGAGCACCATATGCAACACGATGAGTTCATAGCGTTTTTCCGCCACATCTTCGACGCCGAAATCCGTGTAGAAGACTGGATCACGGCCCTGCGTCACGATCGAGCCATAAACTTCGTTAGCGTACCGTCCCTGCGGCGAGCGATCTCGAAACCAGTCGAGGATGTTGAGCATGTTCCGCGATCCGAACGTTGTTTTTGGTGGGTGAGTTGAATTATTTAGCACCGCGCTACTGCGACTCGGCGCATAAAAAAAATCGTTCACTGACCTGAGATGCCTATCATGCAAGCCAGTTTTAAGATCGGATCGCGAATTTTTCTCGCGCGCGGTTGCTTTGTCGCTGCGGGCATGCTGGCGATCGCGGGTTTAACGGCATGTGGCACGACGACACTCAAGCATGGCCAGCATTATTCTCAATCCGAATTGCTTCAGGTGCAACCAGGCATGAGCCAGGACGAGGTGCGTGTCGCACTTGGCTCGCCGGCAACTACGGGCACCGTCAACGAAGGCGCGGCGTACTATTATATTTCGTCGACCCGCAAGCAGACCGCCTTCCTTGACCCCAAGGAAGTGGACCGCAAGGTCGTTGCTGTTTATTTCACGCCCGTCGGCAGTGTTGACCGCATAGCGCAATACGGGATGAAGGATGGCAAAATCTTCGACTTCATCACGCGAAGCACCCCATCTGCCGTCGAGACGAAGGACGGCATCCTCCAGATGCTATTCCGAAACCTGGGTCGCCGCGGTTCGATGTTCGGTAATTAGCACATGCCTCCGCTGACGGCTTTGCTCGGTCCGGCCAGGCGCGAATCTCAGGTTTCGCGCCGTTCCGGAATCCCTTTCCGGCTCCAGGTCGACGGGATTCCATCGAAGGACGATTTGGCGCGCCGCGCCAGCCAGTAGCGATGCTGCGCCGGGATCATTTCGAAATCCGGATCGGCACCTAGCTTTTGAGCCGCATCCATCGGCCAATTCGGATTGTACATGATCTCGCGTGCAAGCGCGATAAGGTCTGCGCGTCCGCTCTGAAGGATTTCCTCGGCCTGATCCGCGTGGACGATGTGTCCGACCGCCATTGTGGCGATATCAGCCTCGCGCCGGATCTTGTCTGCATAGGTCACCTGATACCCATACGTATTGGCGCGTTTTGCCGCCATCGGCGATGAAGTTAGCGTGCCGCCCGAGGAGCAATCGATAACATCCACACCGCGTGCCTTGAGTTCACGAGCGAGGCCGACGGCCTGCTCCGGACCGAAACCGGCATCGTCCTCGCAGGAGAGGCGCATGAATAGTGGTTTATTATCGGGCCATATTTCGCGCACGCATTCGGCGACTTCGAGCGCGAAACGCATGCGTTTTGCTTCATCGCCGCCATAGTCGTCGGTCCGGATATTCGAGGCGGGTGAAAGGAACTGGTGGATGAGGTAGCCGTGTGCCCCGTGAACTTCCACCCCGTCGAAGCCAAGTTGCTTCGCATCCAGAGCCGCCTGTGCGTAAGCTTCCACCAGCTGCGCAATTTCTTCCACGCTCAGTGGCTCGAGCATTTTTTTGCCCGGAGCCACCAATCCGGAAGGC
>CAZWCL010000381.1:0-3960 GCA_964632265.1 uncultured Hyphomicrobiaceae bacterium
ACACAGACGGCGGCCGCGGCCCTGCCCGGCTGGGCCTTGTCGCCGGCACCCCACGACCCTGTTCTGACGGTTCCGCTCGCGCCCTCCCGCATGGGCGATGCAGAGGTGATGCCGCTTGCGGACGACGGCGAGTGGCCGGCGCTTAGCGAGCGCCGCGATGCCATGCTTCCGCCGCTCGAGCCGGGCTCGGCCTCGCCGGTTGTTCTGGCGCGTGATGATCGGTTGCTGCGCGGTACGATCACACATGCGCTGCTTGAGCATCTGCCGTCCGTCGAGCCTGGTCTTCAGGCTCAACTTGCGGCTCAGTTCGTTGCTGAGCGGGGCCCCGACCTCCCGGCTGCCGTCCATGAGGCTATCGTTGGTGAGGCGTTGCGTGTGCTGGCTGATCCGACATTCGCGGAAGCGTTCGGACCGCGTTCACGCGCCGAAGTGGCGATCGTTGCCGAGGTTGCGCCGCCGCGCGGCAAAGGTCCGTCGCTGCGGGTCAATGGGCAGATTGACCGGCTGGTCGTGCTTGATGACCGGGTTCTAATCGTTGACTACAAGTCGAACCGCCGTCCACCTTCGTCGGTCGAAAGCGCGTCGCAAGCTTATCTGCTACAGCTCACCGCCTATCGTGCTGCAGCGCAGCAAATCTATCCGGGGAAGACTGTCGAGGCTGCCTTTCTTTGGACAGACGGGCCGTTGCTTATGCCGGTTCCGGACTTTCTGCTCGACACCATGATGGCGAAACTCTGGACTGTGGCATCATGAGAGATGCCTCTATAAGATACTGAAAAATATATGTTATTTCGATTCTTGTTGAACTGGACCTGGGCCATGGTCACGGAATTGGCACCACCGTCAGCTTGACGACCCGAGGGGGCGTACATACGTTCCCGTCACGAATCGGACGCCGTGTTTTGTGCCGCGAGCGTCCCGTCCCGCACACACAAGGAGATGACTGAGATGGCAACAAGCGTATCGGATCAGACGTTCGAAGAAGAAGTCCTCAAGGCTTCCGAACCGGTTCTGGTGGATTTTCATGCCGAGTGGTGCGGGCCGTGCAAGGCGATGGCACCGGCTCTCGAAGAAGTCTCCAACGAGATGTCGGGCAAATTGAAGGTCGTCAAAGTCGATGTCGACGCAAACCCGGAAATCACAACCAAGTACCAGATCCAAGCCATGCCGACGCTTATCATGATCAAGGACGGTGAGGTCGCAAACCGTCACACCGGAGCTCTGGTGCAAAAATCAAAGCTCGAAGCGTGGATCAACTCGAGCATCGAGGGGTAAAACCCGCTTCATCAATCGGAAAGGCCACGGCAGCGTCACTGAGCCGTGGCCTTTTTTGTGCTCAGGCGTCGCCGGTGGAAGTGCGGCGACGGCGGCGGCGTCTCGTGCGGCCGCTCGTGTCGTTGCTATCGGCGTAGACGGGTGCCGGCAGATTGACCGCCTTGGCGAGTTCCGGGAACGGCTCGGACTTGTTGGGCAATGCCATCGCCGAGACGAAGTGTTCCTGAAAGCGCGGCTCGAGCGCCGTTTCAATTTTGGTGATGCGGCGCACCAGTCCTTCAACCTCGCGGCGGTGCAAGCGGCTCAGCAAGGCCATCCGTGCTCCGGCCCCCGCGGAATTGCCGATCGCCTTGACGTTGCCGAGTTTGCAGTCCGGCACCAGGCCGAGGATCAGCGCGTGTTTCGGGTCAATGTAGTTGCCGAACGCACCGGCGAGCTTGATATGGTCGACTCGTTCGATTTCCATCTTGTCCATGAGCAGGCGGCAGCCGGCATAAAGTGCTGCCTTGGCAAGCTGGATGGCGCGGACATCGGCCTGCGTAATGCGCAGTTCGATGTCGCCGTTCCACAGAATATAGCTTGCGGTACGACCCTCCATTACGACACGGTCCGACGTTTCCGCGAGGTCGGTGCGGACAATGCCGTCGGATGTGATGATACCGGCCAGAAACATCTCGGCAATCACCTCAATGATGCCTGAACCGCACAACCCCGTAACGCCGGTGGCCGCCGTCGCCTCAGCGAATCCGGCCTCATCCGACCAGAGGTCCGAGCCGATGACCTTAACGCGCGTTTCGAGCGTCTCACGGTCGATGCGTACGCGTTCGATGGCACCGGGGGCGGCACGCTGTCCGCATGATATCTCAGCGCCTTCGAACGCCGGTCCGGTCGGGGAACTCGCAGCAAACGTCTCGGTCGTCGTCCCGAGTATAATCTCGGCGTTGGTGCCGACGTCGACGATCAGTGAGATCTCGTCATCCTTGTCCGGACCGTCCGCCAGCGCAACCGCGGCAGCATCGGCGCCAACGTGACCTGCGATGCACGGCAGAATGTAAACACGGGCGCCTGAATTCACGGACCCGAGACCAACCTCGCGCGCCGGCATCGTCAGCGCTCGTGAGACGGCCAGCGCGAATGGCGCGCCGCCAAGTTCGGTCGGATCGAGGCCGAGAAACAGATGGTGCATTACCGGGTTTGCCACGAAGACGCCCTCGACGATGTCTTGCGTCGCTATTCCGGCGTCTTCGGCTACGCTTGCGATCAATTCAGTAACGGCGCCACGAACGGCATCGGTCAGCGCCTTCTCGCCACCCTCGTTCATCATCACGTACGAGACGCGGCTCATCAAGTCTTCGCCGAAGCGGATCTGCGGGTTGGCCGTGCCGGATGAGGCGAGCGTCGCGCCGGACATCAGGTCGGTCAGGTGGCAGGCGATCGTGGTCGAGCCAATGTCGATGGCAACCCCGTAAAGCGTTTCATGAAAGCCTGGCCAAGCGGCGATCAATGTCGCCGGCCCGGCATCATGGTGGATGGCCACTGTGACCTTGAAATCACCTTTCCGCAGCGTCTCCTGGAGGTTCGTCAGTATCGGGAAATCAACCTCGAGGCCGCTCAACTGCCACTCGCGCTCGATTGCCTCAAGCACACGGTCGAGATCGCCGCGTGGCTCGTCCATGCGAGGTTGTTCGACTTCGATGTAATACAGGCGAACCGCTGGGTCGCGGATGATCTCGCGGGCGTCGGCGGTCTTGCGGACCATTTGCCGGTTCATCGCGGCATCCGTCGGGACATCGATGACCATGTCGCCGAGGACTTTCATCGAGCACGACAGACGGCGGTCGGCCGGCAGCGGTCGCTTGCTCGCATAGCGTATTTCGGTCGGCGAGAAGTCGCTGACGTTTTCGGGCTTTGCCTCGAGGCCGTGTTTTGCGAAAGAGCCGAACGCAGGTGTTACCTGGCAGCGCCCGCAAATGCCGCGGCCGCCGCATACCGATTCCACGTAGACGCCAAGTTCCCGCGCTGCATCGAGCACGGAAGTGCCAACGGCAAAACGTCCGCGCCTGCCGCTTGGCATGAATAGTACGCGGGCTTCGTTCTGTGCGCTCGCTTCGGTTTCGGTTTCGGTTTCAGGCTCAGGTATGTCGGTGTCGGATTCGGGTATGAGAGATTACTCCGTCTGGCTTGCACGCGATCCGCGGCGGCGTCCGCCACGCCGCCGTCCGCCACCCTCGCCACCTTCGGCGCGGTTGGCCAACAGCCAGTTGGTGCAGTCGGGATCATGGCCATTCAGCGTATTGGCCGCACGGATCGCATCCATGTCTTCTTTGTGAAGCGGGTTCATAATGGCGCTTGTCATGCCGATGGCTGCGGCCATCGACAGGAAATGGGCGTTCATCGCGCGCCGGTTCGGGATGCCGAAAGAGATGTTTGAGGCACCGCAAGTCGTATTGACCTTGAGTTCCTCGCGCAATCGGCGGACCAGTTGGAACACCTGGACGCCCGCCGTGTTCATCGCGCCAATCGGCATGACCAGCGGGTCGACCACGATATCTTCGGCTTTGATGCCATAGTCCGCGGCATGTTCGACGATTTTCTTGGCGACGGCGAAGCGCACGTCGGGGTCCTCGGAAATGCCTGTCTCGTCGTTTGAGATGGCGACCACCGGGACGTCGTATTTCTTGATCA
>CAZWCL010000382.1:0-3938 GCA_964632265.1 uncultured Hyphomicrobiaceae bacterium
CCGCCTTCATCAGGCCGATGTTGCCTTCCTGGATCAGATCGAGGAACTGCAGCCCTCGATTGGTATATTTCTTCGCAATCGAAATCACGAGACGGAGGTTGGCCTCCACCATCTCTTTTTTGGCCTGCCGGGCTTCTCGCTCGCCCTTTTGTACAGCCCGCACGATGCGGCGGAACTCGGAAATGTCGAGGCCTGTCTCGCTTGCCAGTTCGTGGATCTCGGTGCGCAGGTTCGTAATGCGCTCCTCCTCCGAAGTGATCATCTGCTGCCACTTCTTCGAACCGTGGGCGGCCATCCGCTCCATCCACGTCTGATCGAGTTCGTTGCCGTAATATTCCTCGATGAATTGGGGACGTGGCACGCCGTAGCTGTCGGCAAGCCGCATGAGCTGCGATTCAAGCTGCACAAGCCGTTTGTTGATCGCGTAGAGCTGCTCGACAAGGCTGTCGATACGATTGTTGTTGAGTGACAGGCTCTTGACGTCGGATATGATCTCCTCGCGCAGCTTATCGTAGGCGCGCTGCGCCTGCGGCGAAGACATATCGCCCGCCACCTGCAACTCGATCTTCTTGTCCTGCTGTTTGCGCAGCTTCTTGTAGTTGGCAGCAATATCGTCGAACGTCTCGAGGACCTTCGGCTTGAGTTCCGCTTCCATCGCAGCAAGCGACAGGGCGTTCTCGTAGTCGTCATCATCCTCGTCGTCGTCGTCCGACTGGTTCTCGCCTTCGCCGGCCTCGCCAGAAGCAGCCGTCTGCTGCTGCGCAGTGCCCGTCGCCGCGGCACCGTTCGTCGGCGCTCCGTTCGGTCGGGCGCCGTTTTGCGCGGTCCCGGAATGATCGGCGATCGTCTGGTTCTGTTTCGCCTCAGGACCTTCATATGTGGCCTCGAGATCGATAATATCGCGCAGCAAGACCCGAGCTTCGTTCAGTTCGTCGCGCCAGATAATGATTGCCTGGAACGTCAGCGGGCTTTCGCAAAGCCCCGCAATCATTGCTTCGTGACCGGCCTCGATGCGTTTGGCGATGGCGATTTCGCCTTCGCGGCTGAGCAGTTCGACCGTGCCCATTTCGCGCAGGTACATGCGGACCGGATCGTCCGTGCGGTCCGCCGGCGTCGATGACGCCGTTGATTTGGCGACCGCCCCGCCACTTTGCGTTGTCAGTTCGCGGCTGGTTGCCTTGTCGGTTGGCGTTGCGCCCTCACCGTCTTCTTCCTCAGCCTCTTCGCTCTCGACGACGTTGATGCCCATTTCAGAGAGCATCGACATCACGTCTTCGATCTGCTCGGACGTCACTTTATCCGAGGGCAAAACATCGTTCAGTTCGTCATACGTGACGTACCCCCGCGCCTTGGCGGTTTTGATCATGCGCTTGACGGCGCTATCGGACAAATCGAGAACCGGGCCGTCACGTTCACCTTCGGTCTGCGGTGCGGCCTTTTCCTTGGCTTTTTGCATGAGTGTGCTGTGTCCTTCGATCGTAGCGATGCGCGGCTTGAGACGCGCTGGATGTACATCTATGACTTCGTTGGCAAGACCCAAGTCTGCAATGTCTGGGTCAAATTTGTCCGGGTTTACAAGGCCTGGGGCCGAGAATTAGGGTTATGATCGCGGCGATTGGGCACCGGACCGGTTTGTCTGCCTTGGCTTGCGTTGTTGTCTTCGCGTTGCGTTTCAGTCTCCGTCATAACTCGGGGCGCGGGACGAACGCCCCCGATTAAATCTACAGTTCCCATCATCTCCGCCCACGTGTGATCATGCGAAATAGGGCGCGCCTAGACTGCCTGTCCGTCTAGGCTGCCTGTCCGTCGGGTACCAACGTTGCGATAAGTCTTTGTAACTCTAGAATCCGGGCCAGTGTGTCCTCGTCCAGGTGTTCACTGTATTCGCGTTCAGCTTCTGCAAGCTGTCCACGGAGCAGCTGCTGCTGATAGAGCAGCAGCGTATGGCGCCATCCTTGTTCCACGAGCTCGCGATCTGCATCGGGTTCGGCAAAGGCATGACACTTATTGGTCGCCAGCCGTTCAATCTGCTCGAGTGTAGACGTATGCCCAGCCGCATGGAGATGGTCGCGCAGGACGCGCGTGTCAAGGGTTTTCTCGTCTGCCGAACTCGCCAGCAGGGAGTTGCAGAGCCGCGCATGGGCGTAGCTGCGGAAATCGACCGCTGCTAATTCTTCGACAACTTCGTCGATCAGCCATGGGTTGTTGAGCACGATCCTGAGCAACAGGGCTTCCAGTTCGAGATTGTAACCATTGTGGCGGGCAACTGTCGGACTGGCTTTGAGCTCCGTACTGTGCGGCGGCTGAAACGCAGGAAACGCGCCGCCAAATGCTTTGCCGTCGGCCGAGCGACGCTGCTTCTGGCCAGACGGCCGCCGGCCCCACCCCTCGGTGCCTCTGCGCGGCGTCCGCCGCGCGTCTCCGCGATAGCCCTGTGGTGTCGTCTGCCACGCCTGCTGCAGTTTCTCGGCGATGATCCGGCCATAATGTCCGCGCACTGATGGATCTGCGATGCTGCGGACCAACCGGCGCAATTCGCTTTCGAGCTTGGCCCGGCGCTCCGGCGTCGTCCATTCGCCCGCCATCCATTCCCGCTCCCAGAGCGTTTCAAGCAACGTCTGCCGCTTGCCGAGTATTTGATCGAACGCCCCAGGCCCCTCATCGCGGATCACGTCATCAGGATCGGCGCCCGATGGCATGAAGGCGAAATGCAGGCTGCGGCCCGGCGCCAGATGCGGCAGCACCGTGTCGACCGCGCGAAAAGCTGCCTTCCGGCCTGCGCTGTCGCCGTCAAAACACAATATCGGCTCCGGACACATCCGCCACATCAGCTTGATCTGGTCTGCTGTGAGCGCCGTGCCAAGAGGCGCGACGGCGTGTCCGATCCCTGCCTGCGCCAGTGCGATCACGTCCATATAGCCTTCGACAACAATCAGCGCGTCCGCGTTGTGGGCGGCCGGCCGTGCGTTGTGGGCGTTGTAGAGCAGGTGTCCTTTGTGGAAGACGGGCGTTTCGGGCGAGTTGAGATATTTCGCGGGCTGGTTGGGATCAAGTGCGCGCCCGCCGAACGCGACAACCTGCCCCCGCGTGTCGGTGATGGGAAACATGATCCGGTCACGAAATCGGTCGTAGGGCACCGCAATATCCTCGCCGGCGATCTGCATCACCGCGCGCACGATCTCCTTGCCGCTGAAGCCCGCACCCTTGAGGTGTTCGGTAAGCGCCGTGCGGTTGTTTGGTGCGTAGCCGATGCGGAAGCTTGTCTGTGTCTCCCGCTGAAGCCCCCGTCGATCGAGATATTGCCGCGCATGGCGGGCCGCTCCCGTATTGAGCTGGCCTTCGAAAAATGCTGCAGCCCGCTCCAGTAGTTGAACGAGGCGTTTGCGTTCGTCTTGGCGCTCAGGATTTTCGGCCTTTTCCTTGGGCAGTTCGACACCGGTCTCCTCCGCCAGCCGCTCGACCGCTTCGGGGAACGACAGTCCCTCCGTTTTCATCAGGAAGCCGAAGATGTCGCCATGTTCGCCACTCGCGAAACAGTGAAAGAAGCCCTTCTGGTCGTTGACGAAGAACGATGGGGTTTTCTCGGATTTGAACGGCGAAAGACCGGCGTACTCGCGACCCTTCTTTTTGAGCGCAACTGTCCGCCCGACGACATCGCTGACGTTCAGGCGCGCACGGATCTCGTCAAGTATTCGCGGAGGGAATCGCATGTCTTAAATTTAAGCGATTCGCACGCCACACCATCCACGCAATGAAAAATCCGCCATGCTATACCCGCTTTCAACAGGCAGCGAGGCGTCACGGCGAACGCGCGTCCATCTCCTCTGGTGGGAGCCCCCACCGTGAGCGCTGTCAACGGCGCCCGAACCCGGCTGGTCGCTTGCGCCGGCCCCAGCCGTTGTCGTGGAGCAACGCCAGGTTGAACTCGGCCAGGGGGT
>CAZWCL010000383.1:0-3937 GCA_964632265.1 uncultured Hyphomicrobiaceae bacterium
CCTCGATTATCGCATTCCGGTGGCCTCGGACCTGCCGATGATAGACGCGGTCATCATCGAAGTGCCGAACGAGAACCATCCGCAGGGCATCCGTGGGGTCGGTGAGGTACCGATCGTGCCACCGCTCGGTGCGATCGCCAGCGCGATCCATGATGCGCTCGGGCTACGGCTCTACGAATTGCCGATGTCGCCACCGAAGGTCCTGGCCGCGCTCGACGCCGCCACGCCTAAGATGGCGGCGGAGTAGCGAGCCGCCCCTTCGACCGGTTCGGTTTGACAGCTTCCAAGAGCCCGGCGCCGCGAGTTTCCGCGATGCCGGGATTTCTTTTTGCGGAGCCTGGTCGTTGCGCGTCGGCGTTCTAATGCGGCTCGAGGATTTGGCGAATAACCAAACCGTCGGTCAGCTTGTCGAAACCTTCGTTGATCGCGTCGAAACCGATTGAGCGATTAATCAATTTGTCGACCGGCAGGCGGCCCTGGCGATAAAGCTCGATAAACCTGGGAATATCGCGTACCGGCACACAACTTCCCATGTAAGATCCACGGATCGACTTTTCGGAGTTCACGATTTCGGAAGGATCAAACTGAAAAGCGCTGCCCGCCGGTGCCAATCCTGCGATCAGCACTTCACCCCCGGCGCGTAAGGAACGGTAGCAAGTTTGCGTTCCCGCGACGGTACCTGAGAACTCAAAGGCATAGTCGACGCCACCTCCGGAGATATCCATGATCTGCTCGATGTGGTCGGCGTCCTTCGCGTTGACCGTGTGGGTCGCACCGAGCTGACGGGCCAGGCCGAGTTTATCATCGCTGATGTCAACGGCGATGATCTTCTCGGCGCCTGCCACCTTGGCGCCAAGCAGGCCGTTGAGGCCGACGCCTCCGAGCCCGACGACTGCCACAGTGTCACCTACCCTGATGCGGGCGGTATTCATGACAGCACCTACTCCGGTCATAACGGCACAGCCGAAGATCGCGGCATCGGCGAGCGGGAGGTCCTTATCAACCTTCACAGCAGAGCCGCGGTCGACCACAGCATACTCGGCAAAGCAGGACACGCCCGAATGGTGTCCGACTTCGTTGCCGCCGGAATCGCGCAAGCGACTGCCACCGCCCATAAGGTGACCTTTTGCACGCGCTTCATTGTGTGCTTCGCAGAGTTGCGTTCGCCCGCCAAGGCAGTTCACGCAACGACCGCACGATGCGGAGAATTGGAAGATGACCGGGTCGCCGGGCTTGATGTCGCGGACACCTGCGCCGATCTCGACGACTTCGCCGGAGCCTTCGTGGCCAAGCACAAGCGGAAGCGGACGCGGCCGATCACCATTGATCACCGATAGGTCCGAATGGCAGAGGCCACCCCCGGAAATCTTGACGAGAAGTTCTCCTTCCTTCGGCGGATCGAGTTCAACTTCCTCAATCTGGATTGGTTTCGATGTGGCGTATGGGCGCGCGGCGCCAGTTTCGCGCAGGACGGCGGCTTTGATTTTCATGCTTGCGCTTCCAAATTTTCGTTTCTTGTGTCGCTATAATCCGGCGCGCAACTTACTACATTTTGGCCGTGATGCCTCTAGCAAGAGACGGATCTCATAGAGTTGCGGGCACGAAGCCAGTTTCGGCGTGCGGCTGCTCTGCTCTCCGGACGGTGGCATCAGCTCAATCGGAAATGCTCGGAACCCGTTACGGAGGCGAGGGAACGTATGTACGATGATGACCTTTTCCGGGCGCTGCCGCAGGCGGAGGATCTGCGTCATTACATCGAGCGCGGGCGGCCGGTGAACCACTTTCTTACGGCCGTTCTTGAAAACGATCTGATGGCCGCCTTCGCGCGCGCCGATGCCGGTAATAAGGCGGCACTTGAAAACTATCTGATCTGGCTCAAGAGCTACGCACCGATTGCCGCCTATGGTGGTGCGGAAAATGTCGCTGCCTGGATCGCCCGCGGCGGCATCGAAGGCCGCTGAAGTTTCAGTCAGGATGCCGTGACGCCTGGATTAAGCGACTTTTAAGTTTCCTCACTCATAGTTTCAAAATGAGACACACAGGGGCGCGCGTGTCCGCGTTCCGACGTTCGTGCATGCGTTGAGCGCGTTGTCAGCTCGAGTGCCAGGTCGACCGAGAGATCCTGTGCGGTACCGCGTTCGCAGATCATTTTTCGTCTTTACTTCGTTTGCCCTCGCATTGGTCCCGACATGCGTTCGCCCGGACATCTGTTCGGATTAGCTCAGTAGCTTATTTCGCGTGCCGGTGCAGGTCGGCGGGTCAGAAGGTGAACCCGTATGCCCCAGCCGCTTACCGAGGGATCGAAAAGCAATGAAGACGACTTTCAAAAACCTCACGCTCAGCCTCGCGGCGGCAGTTATCGCGGGGCCAGCGCTGTTTGGTGCATCGGCGATGGCCGGCGGTGATTATTACGGTGGCGGCCTCAAGGGCATGCGCGGTTCGCACGTGCCGGTGCCGGCACCCGTGCCGGTGCCGGAATACAAGCCGCGCTGGTACATGCGCTTCGACGCGGGCGTCGGTCTCGGCGTCGGCCTCGATACCAGCGAGAGCGGGATGACCTATGGTGAACGTGATGCCGCCGGGGGCAGCAGCGGCATCGCGGAGAACGGGCCTTTCGGGATGCCGTCGTCGGCGGACACGGGCGGCGATGTCGGTCATTCGATCGGTATCGGTGCCGGCTATTACTTCTCAAATAATTTCCGCATGGACGTCACCGGCGAGCTCCGAATGGAGAAGTCTTCTACGCTCGATGGCAGCTTCGAGTATGACAGCGTGAACCCGCCGGGGGGGATTTTCCCAGGGGCGCCTGATGGATATCGGGTTTTCGGAGAGGTGTCGGACAAGACCACGATGAAGTCTGGCATCTTCATGGCCAACGGCTACTATGACTTCTCCCGTAGCAGTAAGTTCGTGCCTTATGTCGGCGGCGGTATTGGCTTTGCCGTTAACGAAATCGAGCGGACCCATACGACTGCTCTGGCGTCCTGCGACCGCTCAGTAGATCCGACCTGCCAGCCGCCGCTCAACACGGCCTATCGTGCTGCCTCCGACACGGAGTACACCTACTCGTTGGCCGCCAACGCGCAGGCGGGCTTCAGCTACCGGCTGAGCGACATCACCTCGCTGGATTTCAACTATCGCTACCTCTACGTCGGTGGCAGTGACACCTCGCTGACGATCAACGGCTACCGCAGCAAGGTCGAGATCGAAGACCAGCACGAGCACTATCTGCGCGCCGGTCTCAGGTTTGATATCAACTGAGATCGAACCTTATCAGGCGGACTTGAAAGCGGCCGCAGCAAGTGCAGGCCGCTTTTTTTATTCGGGCCGCTTGATGAGGGGGGCCGCGATGCTCTGGATCTGGACGTTGAGACAGGCCGGCCTGCCGCTTGCGATTGCGCGCCCGATGGCGGGGACAAGGTCGGCGATGCCGGTGACATTCTCGCCATAGGCACCCATTGCCCGGGCAATCTCGTCGTAGCGCGTTGATGCCATCTCGCAACCGAAGGCGCGGTCCTCGCCGTAGTCGCGGACCTGGATCTGATGTTCGGCGTTCCATTTGGCGTCGTTGCCGATGATGGCGACGAACGGAAGTTCTTCGCGCAAGGCCGTCTCGAACTCCATGAAATAGAAGCCCGCCGTGCCATCGCCGAGCAGGGCTATGGCCGGTTGATCGCGTCTCGCGGCCCTGGCGGCAATGGCGTAGGGAATAGATCCACCGATCGCGCCGGACGGTCCGTTGATGATACTGTACTCGGTATCGAGCACCGCCTGGCACCATTGGCCGATCTCGCCGCCGTCGATGATGAGGGAGGTTTCGGGGTGGGTATCGAGAAACCTGCCGACCTCGCGTGCGAGTGTGTAACCATGAAAGGGGGACGCATCTCTGGTTATCTCCTGCCATTCGGGTGGCCGCCAGTCCTTCGCTGCCATCACG
>CAZWCL010000384.1:0-3906 GCA_964632265.1 uncultured Hyphomicrobiaceae bacterium
CAGGGTCTCTTATTATCAGGTCTCGGCAGCGGTCCCGTCAGTCTTTCATGTCGCGGATATCAACGAAGTGTCCCGCGATCGCCGCTGCAGCCGCCATGGCCGGTGATACGAGGTGCGTGCGGCCTTTGAACCCCTGGCGGCCCTCAAAATTGCGGTTTGACGTCGAAGCGCATCGTTGGCCCGGGGTCAACTGGTCTGGGTTCATACCAAGACACATCGAGCAGCCAGGTTCACGCCACTGAAACCCCGCCTCGATAAATATCTTGTCGAGACCTTCCTGCTCGGCCTGCTGCTTCACAAGACCTGAGCCGGGGACGATCTGTGCGTAGTCGAGATTGTCAGCGACGCGCTTGCCTTTCACAACCTTGGCAACGGCCCGCATATCTTCGATCCGTCCGTTTGTGCACGAGCCAATCCACGCCACATCAATCGGGATATCAGTGATCTTGGTGTTTGCCTTGAGGTCCATGTAATCGAGCGATCGCTGGGCCGCCGCCCGTTTTGCCTCGTCAGCGATTTTTGCCGGATCAGGCACATAGCCATCGATGCTGATAACCTGCTCTGGGCTCGTGCCCCAGGTGACGGTGGGCGGCAGGTTGGCCGCATCGAGTTCGAGCACCTTGTCGAAATGCGCCCCGTCGTCGGTGTGGAGTGTCTTCCAGTACGCAAGCGCCGCCTCCCAGGCAGCCCCTTTCGGCGCCATCGGACGGCCTTCGAGATAGTCGAATGTGATCGCGTCCGGGGCAACAAGACCGGCGCGTGCGCCGCCCTCGATCGACATGTTGCATACCGTCATTCGCCCTTCCATGGACAGGGAACGGACCGCTTCGCCATCGTACTCGATCACGTGACCGGTACCGCCGGCCGTGCCGATCTGGCCGATCACCGCGAGGATGATGTCCTTCGCCGTCACGCCATCTGGAAGCTTGCCATTGACTGTGACGCGCATGTTCTTGGCGCGGTTTTGGATCAGCGTCTGCGTCGCGAGCACATGCTCGACTTCGCTGGTGCCGATACCATGGGCAAGCGCACCGAACGCGCCATGTGTCGATGTATGGCTGTCACCACAAACGATCGTCGTGCCCGGCAGCGTAAAGCCCTGCTCCGGGCCGATCACATGGACGATACCCTGACGGATATCGCGTTCGTCGTAATATTCGACACCGAAATCCTTGGTGTTCTTTGCCAGCGTTTCGACCTGGATCCGGCTTTCTTCGTCGTCGATGCCTTTGCTCCGGTCAGTCGTTGGAACATTGTGGTCCACGACGGCCAACGTCCGCGTCGGTGCCCTGACCTTGCGGTTCGCGAGCGTCAGCCCTTCGAAGGCTTGCGGGCTTGTCACTTCGTGGACGAGATGGCGATCGATGTAGATCAGGTAGGTGCCGTCCTCCTGCCGGTCTACGATGTGATCATCAAATATTTTGTCGTACAGCGTTTTCGCCATGGCTGCCTGTTCCTCCGGTTTTTCAGGGCTTTGATACCGCCTCGGCGCCGCTGCTGCAATGGCGTCATACGTCGGTGACGCGAGGGCCGTCGCGAGAACGGTCCGGGCGGGCGGCGGGCCGTCCCGCGGCGAGGGCGGTCGGTATGACAGCAACCCTGTCCGGTAAGATGAAAATCCGGCGGAGCAAGGTGCGTCACTCAGAAAAAAACCGGACCACTGAGGGTCCGGCTAGGTCAACGCATCGTCGCCGATGAGTTGGAGGCGTTGAAGGGAGGGAACAGCACTAGCTGTCCATCACAGCCTCCTCACTAATCAGACAATCGGCGGGGTACACAACCAATCGGCCCGCATGTGAGACATGCGTCATTCGCATAACTGGCGGCCTCAGCGACGAAAATACCGGCTCAGTGCTTCCAGCTTCGTGCCTGCGAAACAAGGAAGTCACGCAGAACCTGGACCTTTTTCGAAGCCCGGAGTTCTTCCGGATAAACGAAGATGATCGGAAGGGTTGGCAGATCAACCTCGTCAAGGACGGGTATGAGGTCCGCCTCTTCTTCTGTGAGATAGTCCGGCAGCAACCCGATTCCGAGCCCCGATCGGATGGCATATTTCATCGCAACGACGCTGTTGACCCTAAAAGACGGCAGGCGGGCGCCTTGTCCCTCACGGTTGAGCGTCTCCAGCGACTGGATCAAGGACAGGTGATAGGCCGGAATGCCATTGTGCGAAACGAACCGGTGACCATCGCCGTCGAAATCCTCCAGCGTCCGCGGAGCACCGAACCGGCGCACGTATTGCCCCGATGCATATGCCCGCACCCGCATCGTGAAGAGTTTGCGCCTGATCAAATCGGGCTGGTCGGGCTCGCGGGTCCAGATAGCCGCATCGGCGGCGCGCATCGCTATGTCGACCTGATCATCGTTCAGCAGGAGGTCGACGCGGATATCCGGATATAGATCCATGAACTCCCGCATCCGCTGCGTCACCCATACCGTGCCAAAACCGACCGGACAGGTAATGCGCAGATCGCCGGCAGGCTTTTCCTTGGCATCGCTGAGCAGCGTCTCGGCCGTGTGCAGCTTGTTCATTATGACTTTTGCCGTATCGAACAACAATTCGCCCTGTTCCGTCAGGACAAGACCGCGCGCATGACGGTGAAACAGCGCCACATTGAGTTCGCGTTCAAGCGCCGAGACCTGACGGCTGACGGCCGATTGGCTCATGCGCAATATTTCCCCGGCATGCGTGAAGCTCCCCGCCTCCGCGGCGGCGTGGAAGATCCTGAGTTTGTCCCAGTCCATCGCAAAGGCTCCATCTGCGCTTGGGCGCGATTGGTGACGACACGGCGGCGGCAATGAAAGATAGCGCAACTGGCGGAAGGTTCACGGCGATCGCGATTGCGAACTGTGAGGCCTGCGGCGCGAAGCTCATCTTTTGGCGTTAATTGAAGTCAGCGTTCGCCGACCGAGATGCCGGCACACTTCAATCATCTGGTTCTCGTCTATTCGGCGGCCTGAAGCGTCTCTTCCAATCCGGCCAGGTACTTTTCTGCTTCGAGGGCTGCCATGCACCCCATTCCGGCGGCCGTGACCGCCTGCCGGTAGATGTCGTCAGTAACATCACCTGCCGCAAATACACCCGGAATCGACGTTGCTGTCGAATCCGGCGCCGTGATCAGGTAATTGCCCTGCTTCATTTCCAGCTTGCCAGCAAATAGTTCCGTTGAAGGCGCATGACCGATTGCGATGAAAATGCCGTCCACCGGCCGCTCGATGACCTCGCCGGTTTTGATGTTCGCAAGCCGCGCCCCGTTAACCGATTTCGGGTCCGCATCGCCGAGCACCTCATCGAGCACGGTGTCCCAAATGATTTCGACCTTCGGATGCTTCATGAGCCGCTGCTGGAGGATTTTCTCCGCTCGGAGTTCGTCGCGACGGTGGACGAGTGTCACACGGCTGGCGAAGTTTGTCAGGAAGAGCGCCTCCTCGACAGCTGTGTTCCCGCCGCCGATGACCATCACTTCCTTGCCCCGATAGAAGAACCCATCGCACGTGGCACAAGCCGATACCCCAAAGCCCTGATAGGCCGACTCGGAGGGTAGACCAAGCCAGCGCGCCTGCGCGCCCGTACAAATGATCAGCGCATCTGCGGTATAAGTCTGGCCGCCATCGCCTGTAAGCACAAACGGACGCGTCTCGAGATCGACCTTGGTGATGTGATCCATCACGAGCGCGGTGCCGACATGCTCCGCCTGGCCCTGCATCTGCTCCATCAACCAGGGCCCCTGGATCACGTCCGCAAAACCCGGATAGTTCTCGACTTCGGTGGTGATCGTGAGCTGGCCGCCCGGCTGGATGCCTTGGATCAGCAGCGGTTTCAGCATGGCGCGCGCCGCGTAAATCGCCGCCGTGTATCCGGCGGGGCCTGAGCCGAGGATGATAACGGGGGCGTGTTGGGTCGTG
>CAZWCL010000385.1:0-3877 GCA_964632265.1 uncultured Hyphomicrobiaceae bacterium
CACGATCGTCTTTGCGATCGGGTACGTTATCTACTATCCGGCTATACCGCTGCTAGAGACGTCGACGGCTGGGATCTCCGGAATCACCGCGCGTGGTCAGCTCGAAAAGAAAATCCTCGAAGTCGAAGAAGCGCGTGCGGATACGCTTGAGCGGATCAGGATTACGCCGCTCAGCAAGATCGTGGCGAACGAGGAGCTGCGCCGCTTTGCCGTTGCGGCGGGACGGTCCAACTACAAGGTCTATTGCACGCAGTGTCATGGCTCGGGCGCCAAGGGCGGACCCGGGTATCCAAACCTCAATGATGACGACTGGCTTTGGGGCGGGGATTTGCAATCCATCTACACGACGATCGCGCATGGTGTGCGTAACGAAGTTTCCGAAAACGCGCGCTTTTCACTGATGCCTGGCTTTGGTGAGATCCTTGAGGGCAAGGATATCCGTGCTGTGAGCGAATATGTGCTGTCGCTCTCGGGCAAGGAACACAATGCGGAGCGTGCCGAGGCCGGTGCGACAGTCTACGCCGAGAACTGCGCGGCGTGTCACGGGCCGAAAGGCCTTGGCGGCCGTGAATTCGGGGCGCCCAATCTTGCGGATCAGTTGTCGCTTTATGGAACGAGCCGCGAGCTCGTTCGCCGCCAGGTTCGCAATCCGCGGCACGGCGTCATGCCGCCGTGGCTGAGCCGGCTTGGTGAGGCGCAGGTCAAGCAGCTTGCCGTCTATGTGCACTCGCTCGGCGGAGGTGAACGTGACCTCGTGCCCGAACAGGCGGCAGCCGAAGGCGAAGCGACGGAGGCCGCCAAACCCGAGTAACGGTCGTGCAACGGGCGGCTCCAGAACGGGCGGCCGCCGGTCGAACATTAGGAGCATCAAGAAGATCCGATGCAGTTGACCAACGAGGACCGGGACGTCGACACTTACCTTGTCGACCCGGTTAATTCCAAGGAATCGCGCGAGCTTTACAAGGCGCGTGAGAAGATCCATCCGAAGCGTGCGAAGGGTACTTACCGTACGCTCAAATGGTGGGTGATGGCGCTGACGCTGGGCGTTTACTACATCACGCCTTGGATACGGTGGGACCGGGGCCCGTACGCTCCGGATCAGGCCGTGTTGGTCGATCTTGCCAATGCGCGGTTCTATTTCTTCTTCATTGAAATCTGGCCGCAGGAATTTTTCTTCGTGGCGGGGTTGCTGGTGATGGCGGGGATCGGGCTGTTCCTTGTCACGTCGACTGTCGGGCGCGCCTGGTGCGGCTACACTTGTCCGCAGACCGTATGGGTCGATCTATTCCTTGTGGTTGAACGAGCGATCGAGGGCGACCGCAACGCGCGGATCAAACTGGACCAGGCTCCGATGACGGCAGACAAAGCCGTCAAACGTGTTTCGAAACATGCGTTGTGGCTGCTGATCGCCGTGGCGACGGGCGGGGCGTGGATATTCTATTTCGCCGACGCGCCGACATTGCTCCGTGATCTGGTGACTGGTGAGGCGGCCTTCGTTGCCTACGGGACGATCGCGGTTCTGACATTCACGACGTATGTGTTCGGCGGGTTAATGCGCGAACAGGTCTGTACCTACATGTGTCCGTGGCCGCGCATCCAGGCTGCGATGCTCGATGAGCATTCGCTGACGGTCACCTACAATGACTGGCGGGGAGAGCCGCGCTCGCGTCATGCCAAACGGGCCCGTGCGGAAGGCAAAAGCGTCGGCGATTGTGTCGATTGCAATGCATGTGTCGCGGTCTGTCCTATGGGTATCGATATCCGGCAGGGACAGCAGCTCGAGTGCATCACTTGTGCGCTGTGTATCGATGCGTGCGATGGCGTGATGCAGAAGATCGGCCTCGAACGCGGTCTGATTTCGTATGCGACGCTTTCCGAGTATGACGCCAACATGCGCAAAGCCGGTGCCCGCATGGTGTCACATGATGGTGACCAGGTTTGGTCGACCGATACGATCGATCCGGCCAACGTGCGCCCGGGCGGTGGTCTTGCCAAGACGTTCAAGACAACCGACGTTGCGTCGTTCATTCGTCCGCGAACGCTCGTTTATACGGCGATCTGGTGCGCGCTCGGTCTTGGCCTGCTGGTGGCGCTGTTCATGCGGGACCGTCTCGATGTCAACGTTGCGCACCATCGCAATCCGGTTTTCGTGAAGCTGAGTGATGGCTCCGTGCGCAACGGCTACGACATGAAGATTCTCAACATGCGTGCCGAGCCGCGTACCTTCCGCGTGACGCTTAACGGTCTCGAAGGGGCCGGGATGCGGCTTGCGGGTGCGACCGGGGCGCTGTCGCAATCGCTGAATGTGGACGTCAAACCTGACCAGTTGCGCGAACTTACGCTTTACGTTCGCGCGCCGAAAAGTGCGTTGGAGGGGGATGACAAGTCCTTCCAATTCAAGGTCGAACACGTCGACGGTACGGAAACGGCAACCTATCGTGCACGGTTCGTGGGGCCAAAGCCGTGACAGCATCCGCCTGCCCTGGCTGATGCGCTGACATCGATGAGACCCGAGTTCTGGAGAAAAGAGCATGCCTCCTCGCAACGACGACGCCTCCGGCACATTCACCGGCCGGCACATGCTGATCATCATGGTCGCCTTCTTCGGCGTCATCATCGCGGTGAATGTCACGATGGCAGTCCTTGCGGGACGGAGCTGGACGGGCCTCGTGGTCAAGAACAGTTACGTCGCAAGTCAACACTTCAACGAACAGCTTGAGGAGGCGAAGCGCCAGCGGGCACGGGGTTGGCGATCGGAGGTGAGGTACGAGGACGGGGCCTTGGCGTTCAAACTTCGCGACCGAAACGGCAAGCCGGTGGCGCTGGCGAACGTGTCGGCCGTGATCGGCCGCCCGGCCAGCGAGCAGCACGACAGGGTTATCGGCCTCGAAACGATAGGCGCTGGCGACTATCGCGGTTCGACGGTGCTCGGTCCCGGCCATTGGCAGGTCCGGATCACCGGCGGGGCGGGCGAAGACTTCTTCCGGCGTGATCTCAGACTGTTTCTCAAGAAGACGGCCGCTTCCAGCGGCGACGGAAGTGCGCGGCGATGAGCTGCTGTGGGCAGGCGACGCTGGCTGTTCCGGTTGCAGGCGGGGGCGACGTTCCGGTTGAAGAGGAGCGCGTTCGTCAGGCCTCTCTTGCGATCGACGAGGCAACGCTGCGCACGACATTCCATGTCCCCGGCGTCCACTGCATCGGCTGTGTCCGTAATATCGAGCGTGAAATTTCGAAGTTTCCGTATGTGGCAAACGTGCGCGGCAACCTTTCCAACCGGCAGGTTGCGATTGACTGGCGTCCCGCTGAGGGACCGGGTGTGAAGTTCGAGACCTGGCTTGGGGCTGCAGGCTACGAGCCGGCACTGGTGCAGGCTGGCGTTCTCGCGGCGGATGGGCACGACGAGACGTACCGCAAGCTCCTCACATGTCTCGGGGTCGCGGGGTTCGCGGCAGCCAATGTGATGCTGTTGTCAGTCTCCGTATGGTCCGGCGCGGAGGCGGAAACGCGGCAACTATTTCACCTGATTTCCGGACTTATCGCTATTCCGGCTGCCCTCTACGCCGGCCAGCCGTTTTTTGGATCGGCGTTCCAGGCGTTACGCCAGTGGCGCCTCAATATGGACGTGCCGATCTCGCTCGCCGTCGTGTTGGCACTCGTCATGAGTATCATCGAAAGTCTGGGAGGTGGGGAAGAGGCGTATTTCGATGCGGCCGTCATGCTGCTGTTCTTCTTGCTGATCGGGCGGACGTTGGATCACATGATGCGAGAGCGCGCGCGCCATTCGGTGAAGTTGCTCGCCGGGTTGGCGGCCAAGGGCGCGATCCGGATCAGCGCCGACGGCGGGCAGCACTACGTCGACGTCTCGGCGGTCGTTCCG
>CAZWCL010000386.1:0-3855 GCA_964632265.1 uncultured Hyphomicrobiaceae bacterium
TAACGCGCGCTCAAAGAGCAGTGAGAATTGCACGTCGTCGACAAGTGCCCGAATGATCCGCCGCGATCCGAGGCCTCCGTTGTGGTGTCCCTTGCCACCAGATCCATCGATCAACTCGTATGCATTGATCTGGATGGGCAATCCCGCCTCGACTGCCTCGATTGGCAAGTTCATCGTGTTGCCCATATGAATCCGATGACCACTCAAGCCGGAGCTAGAGCTCGATGCTCCCATGCCGCCGCCAGTCGTCTCGAGATGGACGAACCTGCGCTGCCGAATCGGATCAATCCTACCAATTGCCCAGACAACGGCGCAGCCATAGCTTGCACCGATGGCTTCTTCCGCGAGCGCCGGTTCAAGCGCTTCCAGCAGCAAATCGACCAAGCGGTTCGACATCTCGGTATTGCCTGCGACGACCGGCGCTAGATACCGTGGATTGACCAACCTCCTCTTTCGCGTGTCGACCGTTAGCGGGCGATAGGCGCCCGAATTCGTTTGAACCAAATCTTTTTAGTTCCATCGGAGCAGCGGTCAAAGCACGATTGCGGCGAACAAATATCCCACGAACAGTGCCGATAATCTCGAAAAGAAACAGCTTGGAGGACGGATTGATAAATGAGATCGGACTTGATGGAGGAGCAAAATGGCTCGACCTTGTCTCCCCGAACGCGGAGGAAGAAGCCAACGTCGAGAAGGCGCTCGGTATTGACGTTCCGACCCAGGAAGACATCAGGAAAAACGAGCCGTCGAGCCGGCTCTATCGCGAGGACGGTGCCACGTTTATGGCGGCTCAGATTGTCGTGCACGGAGAGATGCCGCTTCCTCAGACCAGCACTGTCGCCTTCATTCTGAAGCAGGACACGCTCGTCACCGTCCGCTATGAACAGAGCCGTGCGTTCGACCTGTGTTCATCGGAGATACATCGCGCCGGACGTAAGCCTTCAAACATAAGTGCCCTAGCGGTGTTGGTCGAGGCATTGGTGGATCGCACATCCGAGTTGCTCGAAGGTGCAGCGAACGCGGCGGATGACATGGCGATGTCATCCCTTCCTATGGGAGAGCAACCGTCGAAACGCCGCACGGTCGCTGAACTGGAAGCCGTTTTGGCCGAAATTCAGCGGTTGCACCGTCGCGTCGCGAAAGTCCGTGAAAGCCTCGTATCTCTTGGCAGAATGACTGGTTATCTTCTCACGCAGTCACAATTCAGCGACGCCGAGTCCCGACAGCGGGCGAAAAGCATAAGCCGCGACATCATCTCGGCTACCGATCACGCGACATTCGTTGCGCAGAATATCCAGTTCGTTCTCGACACGCAGCTTGGCCTCATCAGCGCTGAGCAGAATGCGATCGTCAAGTTCTTCTCGATTGTTGCGGTCGTGCTGCTTCCACCAACCCTGATCGCTGCAATCTACGGCATGAACTTCGAGAAGATGCCGGAATTGACCTGGACGTGGGGGTATCCGGCTGCGCTCGCTGCGATGTTGGCCTCGGCCGTTCTTCCCTATCTGTGGTGCCGAAAGCGCGGCTGGTTGTGAGCCCCTTATCAGAGCAGGAACACAACAGCGAGCCGAGGCCGACCGGTAGAGTTCAACCCCACTGGGGTTTTAGGCTGAACCGCGAGAATTGTAAGGAGTTTGAACGTGCTGCATATCTGGTTGCCGCTCATTGGAGGTCTCTTTTTGTTGATCGCGGGCGGGGAGCTTCTTGTCCGTGGGGCGGTCCAGATTGCCACCGGTCTTGGTATCTCGCCCCTGGTCATCGGGCTCACGCTCGTCGGCTTCGGCACTTCGACGCCGGAGCTCGTCACCTCGCTCCAGGCGGCAATCTCCGATGCGCCGGGCATTGCCTATGGCAACATCGTAGGCTCCAACATCGCCAACATTCTGCTGATCGTCGGCGTCACCGCGTTGATCGCCCCTATGGTCATCGCATCTGTCGCCTTGAAGCGGGACGGCGCGGTCATGCTGGCTGTCGCGGTTGCGTTTTCGGCCGTGGCCTATGCGATGCCGCTCGGCCGCCTCATTGGCGCGGTCTTCGTCACGGCCTTGATCGCTTATGTTTACTTTGCATTCAGGCAAGAACGGTCGTCCACGCTGGAGGGGCATGGTGCGGTCTATGACAAGAGCCTCGCGCTGCAGCAGACCGACGTGGCGCTTGCGCCGCCGACGCTGCCCCAAAACTCTCTTCTCACTTCGACCTTGATTGCGCTAGGCGGGCTCGTCCTTGTTGTTATCGGCGGCCACTTTCTGGTGGACGGTGCTGTGTCGCTGGCGCGCGGGTTCGGCATCTCCGAGACGGTGATTGGCCTGACCATCGTCGCGGTCGGTACGTCGATGCCCGAATTCGTGACCTCGGTGGTTGCAGGGCTCCGCAAACAGGGGGATGTCGCGTTCGGCAACATCGTCGGCTCGAATATTTACAACATCCTCGGGATCGGCGGCTTCACGGCACTGATCGCGCCTGGCGTGGTCCCGGTCGAAATTGTGAGCTTCGACAACCTCGTGCTGGTCGGCGTGTCGCTGGCGCTGGTCTTTGTGGCCCGGACCGGCCTCAGGATCGCGCGATGGGAAGGGGCGTTGCTGCTCGCCGGTTACGTGGTCTACGTCTATGCGATCTGGCCTTGAGAATAACTCACCGCCACGGACAGCTTCCCGCCGACTTGCGGGCCGCGCTCACCTTAGCGGATCAGCCGTGCCCTGCCTTCGCCTGGAAAAAACGCTCGATCACCGCAAAAGTCGATGCTTTGTGTCCACGGCGCTGGGGTCAAAAAGGCGCCACTTCCAATCTTACCTGGACGAGTTCAAGTTCCACTTGCCTATGCCATGAAACGTTTTGTCGCAAAGCTCACGCGCATGATGAAACAAATCATCAAAGAAAAAAGACTTATCCAGACTTGCCAGAAGTGACGGCATAGGCATGTCAGATGGATGTCATGATCCATCGGAGTCTTAATCAATTTCCTACGCCATCTTCGAGAACCCGAAGCGATCGGCGAGCGCCAACCTGCCTCTGACCGTCTCCCTCCGGTGAGCACCGCCTTGCGAGGCTGAAGGCCGTCGCCGATTCTGACATCCGTGTTTGATGTGTTGGTTAGGCGGGGATGTGCCCATGATGTCGGATGTGGACACAAGTGATGGCAGGCGTCGGCGGAACAAACGCTGGCCGGAGGCGCTCAAGCGCGAGATCGTTGCGGCGACGTTGAAGCCCGGCGCTTCGGTGTCGGTCGTGGCCCGCCAGTACGATGTCAACGCCAACCAGGTCTTCATGTGGCGCCGCCGTTACCGCGACGCAGGTGAACAGCCTGCTTTGCAGCCGCCGTCATCGACGCCGGCGCTCGTTCCGGTGACGATCACCCCGCAGCCGGAAGCGGCCCCGGTTGTGCCGCCGGCGCTGCCCGCCGAGACCGCCTCGAAGACGATCGAGATCGAGTTGCCGGATGGCTGCCGCGTGCGCGTCGGCTCGGGCCTCGACGTCCGAGCTCTCAAGCGCGTCCTCGATGTGTTGAGGAAGCGATGATGCGCGTATGGCTCGCGGTCGGGCGCACCGACATGCGGCGCGGCATGAACGGGCTCTCTCTCCAGGTGCAGGAGACGCTCGGCCGAGATCCGTTCGCCGGCGACCTCTTCGTATTTCGCGGGCGGCGCGGCGACATGATCAAGATCCTCTGGCACGACGGGCTCGGCCTCTCGCTCTATGCCAAGCGGCTGGAGCGCGGACGCTTCGTTTGGCCCTCCGCGACAAGCGGCAGCGTCGCGATCACGGCCGCGCAACTCGCGTATATGCTTGACGGGATCGACTGGCGTAACCCGGTGCACACATTCCGGCCGCAACGTGCGGGATAGCCGCGCTTTTCGA
>CAZWCL010000387.1:0-3850 GCA_964632265.1 uncultured Hyphomicrobiaceae bacterium
CGCTCTCATGATCAGCGCCGGTTTGCTGGCAGGCCGCCCTCGATCCTCTGGTTCGGACTGAAGATTATGGGGTATACCTATGGTGGGCTGCTTGGCCTTTTCGTACTCGCACGGTTCTGGGCGGACGGTCTTGACGATACCGCGAACATGATCGCAGCCTTCAGCAGTATCGTCGTTGTTGTCATGATGACCAGCGACGTGACGGGCCTTGGCGCGCTGCCCTGGCCATGGTCCATCGTTGTCGGGCTGGGCTGGACGGTTGTCACAGCGCGCCTCTATGGCAACTGGCGAGTATCGGCAGTTCGCCGGCGTGCGGTGTCGACGCCTGAATGATGCGAAAGGAACGGACATGGCAGTGCCGGCGGAAGACATTCCCATAATCGATGCGCACCACCATTTCTGGGATCTCGCGCACCCGGGGCTCAAATGGAGTTGGCTCACCGATGAAATCGAGAACGATTTCTTTCTGGGCAACTATGAGGCGCTACGAAAAACCTTCCTGCCGCCCGACTACCGCGAAGTTGCCGCCCGCCATAACGTCATCGGCACCGTCCATTGCGAAGGCCACTGCGACCGCGAATTTCAGGTCGAGGAGAGCGAGTGGCTGGTTGGTTTGAATGAAAAATTCGGCCTACCCAATGCGATAGTCGCCCATGCCTGGCTCGACCGACCTGATACCGAAGAGGTTCTTGCGCGTCAGGCGGCGGTACCAATGGTCCGTGGCATTCGCTCCAAGCCGGTGACGGCGGATACCCCTCGCGAGAGAGCGGCGTTGCGCGGCAAACCCGGCACCATGCAGGACGAAACTTGGCTCAGTGGTCTTGCCCTGTTTTCCAAATATGGCCTCTCCTGGGATCTCCGCGTGCCGACATGGCACATCGAGGAGGCCGCCGAAGTCGCTCGTGCGTTCCCCGATCTCCCGATCAACTTGAACCACATGGGC
The DNA here is from genome assembly GCA_964632265.1 of uncultured Hyphomicrobiaceae bacterium. Taxonomy (GTDB): domain Bacteria; phylum Pseudomonadota; class Alphaproteobacteria; order Rhizobiales; family Hyphomicrobiaceae; genus CAJQQK01. The sequence continues at coordinate 944 of CAZWCL010000387.1, forward strand.
TTTCCCTGGGACCGTAGCGCGCAGGGGCTGGAGGTGTGGCGCCGGGGCATGCATGCGCTGGCCGCCTGTCCGAACGTTGTCACGAAACTTTCATGCCTTTGTCTGCGAGACGGCCCGTGGATCGCAGACGAGAACGAACCGCTCGTTCGCGAAACGATCGATCTGTTCGGCGTGGACCGCTGCATGTTCGCGAGCAACTTCCCCGTCGATGGCCTACGCGCCAGCTATGACCACATCTATAGCTCCTTCAAAACGTGGCTTGCTGATTTTCCCATCGAAGATCAGCAAAAGCTGTTGGCCGGAAACGCCGCCCGGTTCTATCGCATCGATATGACGCCCTTGCCGGCGGCCGCATGAGAAGCGGCGGGGGCATCGATGCCGAGCAACCGCCGCTCCAGACCAAGCAAGCCGCGCCGCTACTGGCGGTAGCCCGTCTCGCCGTGTTGGACGAAATCGAGACCTTCGATTTCATCTTCATCAGCCACTCTGAGACCGACCATCGCGCGGACGGCCAGCACGATTCCGGCGGTGGCGATGATCGACCAAATCGCGGTGACAACAACGCCGGTGACCTGCACGCCGAGCTGCGATCCGATCGACGCACCCTCCGGTAATCCAGCTCCGCCCGAGCCAAGCGTCGCCAGTAACGCAACAAGGATCGTACCGGTCGCGCCGCCGACACCATGGACCGCCAAGACATCCAGGCTATCGTCGATTTTCATCGTCGACTTCACGAGATCGACCGCGAGATAACAGATCGTGCCGCCAGCAAGGCCAAGAATGATGCCACCCATGGGCCCGACGAATCCTGAGGCCGGGGTGATCGTCGCAAGTCCGGCGATGGTGCCCGTGACAAGTCCGACCAGGCTCGGCTTGCCAAAGCGCACCCATTCAATCGTCAGCCAGACGAGCGACGCGATTGCCGCCGAAAGATGTGTCACAAGCATCGCCATTGCCGCATCCTGGCCGGCGCTGACGGCGCTGCCGGCGTTGAAGCCGAACCAGCCGACCCAGAGCAGCGACGCCCCGACCATCACCATCCACGGAGCGTGCGGTGGCTGGACGCCCGTTGGAAAGCCCTTGCGCCCGCCGAGGATGAGAGCAATGACGACAGCCGAAACGCCGGCGGTGACGTGAACAACGATCCCGCCGGCGAAATCCATCAGGCCCATTTCGGCGAGCCAACCACCGCCCCACACCCAGTGCGTCACCGGCGCGTAGACCAAAAGTAGCCAGAGCAGCGAGATCAGTATAACGGCAGAGAACTTGATGCGTTCGACGAAGGCGCCGACCATCAACGCTGGCGTGATGATGGCGAATGTCATCTGGAACATAATGAAGAGCGACTCGGGCAGCGTGCCAACAAGTGCATCCCTGTCGACGCCGGCCAGCATCACCTTGCCGAAGCCGCCGAAGTAAGGCGTTCCCTCGGAAAATGCCAACGTGTAACCGACCGCAACCCAGAACACGGACGCAAAGCATGCGATAGCAATGCATTGCATCAAAACCGAAAGAATGTTTTTGGCCTGCACGAGCCCTGCATAAAACAGCGCCAGGCCCGGCAACGTCATAAGCAGCACGAGGGCTGTCGAAGTGAGTATCCAACTGGTATCGGCGGCATTCATATAGTTGCGTCCTCCCCAAGTTCGCCCGGCGCCTCCCCCGACACCCCCAATGGCGCTGGTTGCGACAAACCGACTGCGCATTTCGTATGCGCCCGGTTGGCATATGCCGCTTCAGTGAGCACGAGCAAGCGGGAAATGCCCAATAATAGGGCGAAGGTTTAGGTCGCCTAAAAAAGCATCTATTTGGATGATTTTTACTCGGCAATATGGCGCATAATTAATCAGGTGACATCTGCTTGCGTCCGTTGCGTGATCGTGACAGGCATTGTCAGCGAGGCGCTGATGCGGGCGCCATTGAGCGCAACTCGTTTGATCAAATGCGAGGCACCGATGACCCATATTGGCTTTTACTCCGGCTCATTCGATCCTGTGACGCACGGACATACCGACGTCATTGCGCGCGCCTTGAGCATGGTCGACGAACTCGTCATCGGCGTTGGTGTTCACGACGGCAAGGTGCCGATGTTCACGGCCGAAGAGCGCATTGCCATGATCCGCGGCGACGTTGACGATCTGGCATCGAAGCATGGTGTCGAGGTTCGCGTCGTCACATTCTCCAACCTGGCCGTGGATGCCGCCCGGGAAAACGGTGCGACGACTATTGTGCGCGGGTTGCGGGACGGCACAGATTTTGACTACGAAGTGCAGATGGCCGGCATGAACTCGGAGATGGCGCCGCAGATCCAGACGGTGTTTCTGCCGGCGTCGCCGGCGGTTCGCCACATTGCCGCAAACCTCGTCCGCCAGATTGCCCGCATGGGTGGTGACGTCTCACAGTTTGTCTCGCAGGATGTCGCCGACCGCCTGCGCAAGAAAGTGGCCGCTCCTTGAAGGTGGTCCCGGTCTGACGTGGCGCAATTTCGGGCGAGTTGCCGTCTCCGCCCACGACACACATCATCGCCAGTGTGGTTTGCCCCACCCGTCGCGCCATCCTAAATTCGTCCCATACCAATCCCACCACAGGAGATGCTCAGAATGGCCGCGACAGATACAATAGAACGTCCCAACCGGCGCATTACGATTGATCCCGTGACGCCGACCGTCGGCGCTGAAATTCACGGTGTCGATCTATCGAAACCGATCGACGACGAAACATTTGCGGAAATCCACGAGGCGCTGCTTGAACATTGCGTCATTTTCTTCCGTGATCAGGAACTCGACCACGACACTCACAAGGCGTTTGGGCGCCGCTTCGGCGAACTGGCGGTGCATCCGGCCATTCCCGGCCCCGAGGGTCATCCTGAAATCCTGCCGATCCACGCTGACGAGAACTCGACCTACA
>CAZWCL010000388.1:0-3848 GCA_964632265.1 uncultured Hyphomicrobiaceae bacterium
AAACCCGCTGCAAGATGGTGTCATATCAGGAGTTGTTCGGGAGCTGAAATTTTATTTCAGCGTGGAGGGTGCGGTTCTGGCCGGGAGCGCGCCGTAGGTGTATTCTTTCGTGCGACGGGGAGTTCTTTGTTGTGACGGATGTGTAATGGGCGCTTCGGGTGCAAGCCAATTCAGTGCTGATCTGCTGCGTGTCGAAGATCTCCGAGTGGCGTTTCGTCTTCAAGGATTCGCTCATGAGGTCGTCAAAGGGATCAATCTCAGGGTTCCGGCCGGCAAGGTCGTGGCGCTGGTTGGAGAGAGCGGTTCGGGCAAGTCGGTGACGGCGCAGACGGCACTCGGATTGCTGCCTTCCAATGGTGCGATTGACGCGGGCGCGGTAAGGTTCGCGGACCCGGCCTCACGGGTTGTCACCGATCTTGCCGCCATCCCGCGCGACGGCCCCGAGATGCAGGCTATCCGCGGTAATCGGATTTCGATGATCTTTCAGGAGCCGATGACGTCGCTGTCACCGGTGCACACCATCGGCGATCAGGTGTCGGAAGCGTTGACGATCCATGAGCGGGTGGACGCCAAAACCGCGCGGTTGCGGACGGAAGCGATGCTCGATAGCGTTGGGTTTCCCGATCCGCGCCGAGCCTTCGACATGTATGCGTTCGAACTATCCGGCGGCCTGCGGCAGCGAGCCATGATTGCCATGGCGCTGATGTGCGATCCGGCGCTGCTCATAGCTGATGAGCCGACGACGGCGCTTGACGTGACAATCCAGGCACAGGTGCTCGGACTTCTAAAGCGGCTGCAGCACGAACGCGACATGGGACTGCTTCTCATTACGCACGATTTGGGTGTGGTCGCCAATATCGCTGATGAAGTTGTGGTTATGTACCATGGGGAGATCATGGAAGCGGGGACGGTGGATGATATTTTCCGGCGCCCGAGCCATCCGTATCTCAAGGCGCTCATGGGGGCGGTGCCGCATTTCGACATGAAACCTGGCGAACGGCTGGTCTCACTACGCGAAGCCGTGGACAGTGAGCAGGGTATGTCTGAGGCAACAACGATAGCGCGGCCAAAGGTCGGGGCCGAGGCTCAGTCGCTTCTCGAATTGCGGGATGTCACGAAGACGTTCCGCATCAAGAAAGGCGGCAACTGGTTAGGTGGTGGCGGGCACGGTGAGATCCGTGCTGTCGATGAAGTTTCGCTCGATGTGCGGCGCGGTGAATGCCTGGGGCTGGTTGGGGAGAGTGGCTGCGGGAAGACGACACTTTCGAAACTGATCATGCAGGCGTTGACGCCGGACCATGGGGCGATCGTTCTGCATCCACAGGGCAACGGAGAAGGTGGGGGCAGCAATGGCGTAGATTTGACGCGACTTGGCGAGCGGGAATTGCGGGCAGCGCGACGACGGGTGCAGCTGGTTTTCCAGGATCCCGCCGGTTCGCTTTCGCCGCGCATGACGGTGCTCAATATTTTGCGGGAACCCCTTGAGATCGCAGGGTGGGGGGACCGGGAAAGTCAAACCGCGCGTGCTGTCGAACTCATGACGACCGTTGGGCTCGACCCGCGCTATCTTGGGCGCTACCCGCATTCATTTTCCGGCGGGCAACGGCAGCGGATCGGCATTGCGCGGGCTCTTGCGCTGGAACCGGACCTTCTGATCCTCGATGAGCCGGTCTCTGCACTCGACGTATCCGTCCAGGCTCAGATCCTGAACCTGCTTAATGATCTGAGGGCGCAACGCGGGCTTACCTATATTTTCGTGTCGCATAATCTTGCAGTCGTCGATTATGTCGCAGATCGCATCGCCGTGATGGCGCGTGGGCGGATCGTCGAAGTGGCCCCGCGCGAGGTCTTGTTTCAGAACCCATGCCATCCTTACACGAAGTCGCTACTGGCGGCTGTGCCCTATCCGGATCTCGACCGGCGGCTCGACACGAGTGTCCTTGAGGGGCGTGATGTCTCGGACCCGGTGAACTGGCCGGAGAAGTTCAGGTTTGGTCATGTAGCTGATCGGAAGGCTGGTCACGGTCTTGATGATGAGCCGGAGGCAGTGGCGCTTATTGCCGAGCGCGTTGGAGAGGGCCACCATGTGTTGGTGCGCGAGGGGGCCGGGGCGTCGGGCCTAAAGGGAGCCGCTTGATGTTCGGTGCGTTGTTCCACCCGTGTCTGGTCGCAGGATTGGGCCGTGCTCTGGCGGCCGCTTTGCTGGCACTTGCAGGTGCCGCGCAGGCAGGCGCCGGGGAGGCGAAAAAAGGTGGCGATGATGCGCAGGGGGCTATTCCCTATTTCGCCGAGGAGGTGGCGGCCGGCCGGCTGCTGGCGATGCGTGATCGTCTGCCGCAGAACCCGCGCATCATAGACCCGGTCAAGTCGGGCGGCTCGCTTGGGCGATATGGAGGTCGGATGCGCTGGCTGATGGGCAAGCCCAAGGACCTGCGCATGGTGGCATATTACGGATACGCGCGGCTCGTATGCTTCGATGAGAACTACGATTTGATGCCGGATATTTTGGAGAGCTTCGAGGTTGAGGAAGGGCGTCGCTTTACGTTCCGGCTGCGTAAGGGCCACCGTTGGTCGGATGGTGCGCCTTTCACCGCCCGCGACTTCCGGTATATGTGGGAGGATGTCTTCAACGATCCGCGGATCGGAAAAGGGGTGCCGCGGGCGATGCTCGTGGACGGCACGCCACCGGTATTCGAAGTGCTCGATGATTACACGGTGCGCTACGAGTGGCCCAAGCCAAATCCGCAATTCCTGCCGGCGCTCGCCGGCACCTATCCGCTCGTTGTTGCGATGCCGTTTCACTACGCCCGCCAGTTTCATCCCCGCTACGCTCTGCCGGATGCGCTGCAAGCGATGGTGACGGCTGCGCGCGTGTCGAAGCCGAAAATGCTTCACCGGCGTATGACACGTGCGATCACGAACCAGAACCCGGCGCTGCCGGTGCTCGAAGCCTGGGTGAACACGACGGCGCCGCCGTCCGCGCTTTATGTCTTCAAGCGCAATCCGTATTTCCATCGGGTCGATACCGTGGGGCGGCAGTTGCCCTATATCGATGAGGTCCACATGTCGATCGTGTCGCGGTCTTTGATCGCGGCGAAAACGGCAAGTGGTGAAAGCGACCTGCAGGCGCGTTATTTGCGGTTCGATGACTATACGTTCTTGAAGGCGGCCGAGAAGCAGGGCCGGATCAAGGTTTATCTTTGGGAACGGGCCAACGGCTCGCATATCGCCGTCATACCGAACCTTAACGCGAAAGACCCGGTCTGGCGTAAACTGTTGCGCGATGTGCGCATGCGCCGAGCGTTGTCGCTGGGGATCAACCGGCGCGAGATCAATGAGGCGATCTTCTACGGGCTCGGACGGGTCAGCGGCGATACGGTCCTGCCTCGTAGTCCGCTTTTCAAACAAAGCTATGCCGACAGATGGACGGCGTATGACCCGGATAAAGCCAACCGGCTGCTCGATGAATTGGGGCTCGTTGAGCGCGACTACGATGGCATACGGAAGTTGCCCGATGGCCGGCGCGCCGAAATTATTCTGGATACGGCCGGAGAAAGCACTGAGCAGTCGGACGTGCTCGAGTTGATCAAGGACAGTTGGCGGGACATCGGCATCGCGATGTATCCGCGTGCAACGCAGCGCGATCTATTTCGCAAGCGCGTTTATTCCGGCGAATCAATCATGACAGTTTGGAGCGGTCATAACAACGCTCTCGCGAGTGCCGGGACAAACCCGGAATTTCTCGCGCCGGTTTCTCAGGCACAGCTCCAATGGCCGGATTGGGGACTTTATGCGCAAACCGACGGCAAGCAAGGCAAACCGCCGGATCTGCCGGCCGCGAAACGGCT
>CAZWCL010000389.1:0-3845 GCA_964632265.1 uncultured Hyphomicrobiaceae bacterium
ATGCTATTCCATATCTGCGGGGCCAAGCCGAAAGCTGGCCGAGAGCTCACTGAAAGCACGCAAGAACTACGCACGGGAACCCTCTGGGCTACATACACACGACCAGCTGCAAGAATATTCGTCGGAAGGTATCCGCGGTCAGCGCCAAGACCATTGACTTTCGCGCGATAATCCCTGATATCACGAGGCTTCGTGGTCGATTTCGCCCGCGACAAGCAGCGCTGCCCGAGGTTGCCGGTGTGCTAAGCTCTATCACGCATAGCTCATCGAGGGTGCACGTCAGATTATTACTGATGCGCGCCTAATGCCCAAAGCGATTTCGCTACCGCAGGGCGCGGTTAAGAATGACGAAGGATCAAAAATGTACGCTGTTATCAAGACAGGCGGCAAACAGTATCGTGTTGCCAAGGATGATGAGCTGGAAATCGAGCGGCTGGCCGGAGACGATCAAAGTCAGATCGAATTCGCCGAGGTCTTGATGGTCGGCTCGGGCGACGGTGTCAAAGTCGGTAGTCCGAACGTTGATGGCGCCAAGGTGGTTGCCGAGATTGTTGCGCAGACGCGGGGGCCGAAGGTTATCGCCTTCAAAAAGCGCCGGCGCAAAAGTTCGCGGCGCAAAAAAGGGCACCGCCAGGATCTGACGAGGGTCAAGATTTTGGATATCGTCGGCGCATAACGCTGAAACCGACGTTTTAGAGATCGCCAGTGGCGCAGATATGCAGCCGCGGCGGGTACCACTGAAATAGAACGCCAGGATAAAAGATATGGCACACAAAAAAGCAGGCGGCTCATCGCGGAACGGTCGCGATTCAGAATCCAAACGCCTTGGAGTCAAGAAGTTCGGGGGCGAGCACGTCATTGCGGGCAACATTCTCTGCCGTCAGCGTGGCACGAAGTGGCATCCCGGCCGCAATGTTGGCCTCGGCAAAGATCATACTATCTTCGCGACCAGCGAGGGTCAGGTCAAGTTTGAACGCAAGCGCAATGGCCGGACCTACATCTCGGTCGAACCGGCTTCAGCCGAAGCTGCCGAGTAGGGAGCGGCGATCGCTCGGTCTGCTGATTGCGGACTTCGAATCTGTTTGGCTGATATTGAAAAGGGCAGATGGCGAACCATCTGCCCTTATTGTGTTTGAAGGAGCCGGCTCCAAATGGAACGGTCCCATTTTCAAGGCGCCGCCGCGTTATCCTGAGCGGGATCTTTTCGCGCCGGCAACCAAGTGACTAATCCTGCCATGAAGTTCCTCGACCAAGCAAAAATCTACGTGAAATCAGGAAAAGGTGGAGATGGGGGCCTCTCCTTCCGGCGCGAGAAGTTTCTCGAATTCGGTGGTCCGGATGGCGGGAACGGCGGCAAGGGGGGGGACGTATGGATCGAGTGCGTCGATAACCTCAATACGCTGATCGATTACCGCTACCAGCAGCATTTCAAGGCTAAGAACGGTACGCCGGGCATGGGGCGCAACCGTACCGGACCTGGCGGATCAGACTGCGTCATCAAAGTGCCGCCGGGTACACAGGTACTCGACGAGGACCAAGTGGTCCTATTGGCTGATCTGGAGGTTCCGGGTGAGCGGGTGCGTATTGCCAAGGGAGGCAATGGCGGCTTTGGCAATACTCATTTCAAATCTTCGACCAATCAGGCTCCACGCCGTATAAATCCCGGACAGGCAGGCGAAGAGCTGACGATATGGCTCAGACTTAAATTGATCGCGGATGCCGGCCTTGTCGGATTGCCGAACGCCGGCAAATCGACGTTTCTCGCCAAGGTGACGGCGGCCAAGCCCAAAATCGCCGACTATCCATTCACAACGCTGCATCCCAATCTCGGCATGGTGCGGGCCGGCGCGACCGATTTTGTCGTCGCTGATATCCCGGGTCTTATCGCAGGGGCACACGACGGGGTCGGACTTGGGACACGATTTCTGGGACATGTGGAACGCTGTCATGTCTTGCTGCATCTCGTTGATATCAACGATCAGGATGTGGTTGAAAGCTACCAGGTGATCCGCAAGGAGCTTGAGGCGTACGGTGGAGGGCTCGCGGAGAAACCCGAAATCGTCGCTCTTACGAAAGCGGATACAACTGACCAGGAAACTTTCGACACGATCGCAGCGGAGCTGGAACAGGCCTGCGGGCAGCGTCCGATGCGGGTTTCGTCCGTGTCGGGGCTCGGTACCAAAGAGGTTCTTTTCAAGCTGGCGGAAATGATCAGTTCGGCGCGTGCCGATCAATCAGATCCAGATGCTGGCGAGGATGACACGCCGCCGCAATCGGTGGAAGGCGCCTGGTCTCCGCTTTAACAGCCTGTTAAGGCTGATCACCTTGTTACTTGGTTTTGCGCGTATAGCTGGTCTATGGCGCGGCCATGCGCTAACTGAAGAGCATGGAACACACTGGCGACTTATCGGAAACTGTGGCGCAGCTTTCGCGATCGCGTTGGCGCGAGGCGCAGCGGGTCGTTGTGAAGATCGGTTCGGCGTTGCTCGTCGAAGCGGCAACCGGGCAAGTGCGCGCCACTTGGTTGAATTCACTTGCGGATGATATTGCGGCGCTCAATCGCGATGGCCGTGAGGTCGTGCTTGTTTCGTCGGGCTCCATCGCGCTTGGTCGACGTATCCTGGGTCTGGCGAACGGTCCATTGGAACTGGAGCACAGTCAGGCGGCTGCCGCTGTCGGTCAGATTTCGTTGGCGCATGCTTATCAGGATGTTTTTCGACAACGCGGCCTCAAGACGGCACAGGTGCTCTTGACACTCGGTGATACGGAGGAGCGGCGGCGCTATCTTAACGCCCGGCGCACGATCGACACGTTGCTCGCCCATGGGACTGTGCCGGTCGTGAACGAGAACGATACGGTGGCGACGACCGAGATCAGGTATGGCGACAATGACCGGCTGTCGGCTCGCGTCGCCGGCATGATCAGTGCGGATTGTCTGGTTCTCCTGTCCGATATCGACGGCCTCTATACAGCACCGCCAGATTCTGGCGCACCGAGCCGCAGACTCGATGTCGTGGAGAGCATTACGCCTGAAATCGAGGCTATGGCTGGGGACGTCGGCTCGGAAATGTCGCGGGGTGGAATGATCACGAAGATCGAGGCAGCAAAGATTGCGCGATCGGCGGGGACGAGCATGGTGATTGCGTTGGGGCGGAATTTGCACCCCTTGGCCGCGCTGGCGGCTGGCGCGCCATGCACGTGGTTTACAGCACCGTCTGATCCTGTGACCGCCCGTAAACGCTGGATTGCCGGTCAGCTCAAGCCGCGCGGTTGTCTTACGCTTGACCCGGGGGCCGTGCGTGCGCTCACGTCCGGCAAGAGTCTGTTGCCGGCCGGCGTGACATCTATCGCCGGTACGTTCGAGCGCGGCGACATGGTACGCGTCCTTGCGGCCGATGGGGGAGAGATTGGACGTGGGCTTGTCGCGTACGGCAGCGTTGATGCGAACCGGATCAAAGGCAAGAAGTCAGATGCGATTGCCGAGCTTCTCGGTTATCGTGGCCGGACGGAGCTGATCCATCGGGATGATTTGGTTTTTTTCCGCCCGGTTGCGGCAAAGGCTAGTGGGGGCGACGATCGATGAACCATATTGAGCGGGCGGACGCCGATACGGCGGAGCTTATGCGCGGAATAGGTGTCAACGCCAAAGCCGCCAGCCGCGACCTTCAACGGGCCGCTCGCGCCGAAAAGGACGCAGCGCTCCGCGCTGCCGCACAAGAGCTGCGGATGCGCCAGGACGCGATTTTGGCGGCGAATGAGCGCGATACGACGGCGGCGCTGGATGCCGGTCGTCCTGCTTCCTTTGTCGATCGCCTTGCCCTTACTGCGGAGCGCATCGATGCGAT
>CAZWCL010000390.1:0-3842 GCA_964632265.1 uncultured Hyphomicrobiaceae bacterium
TGATCGACCGGCGCAACGCGCAATGTCCAACGGGCAAAATGGGCGATGCTTGGGATATCGCACACGCTGTATTGTACCTCGCCTCCGACGAAGCGGGGTATGTTAACGGCACGGAGATAGTGGTCGATGGCGGTCTGACGGCGGCAAGCAGTTCCGTGTGACCGGACGTGTTTTCTGCGCCGGCAAAATCAGTCCGCAGTCTCCCTTCTGCCGGCTCGGATCGCGTTCGCCGCGGCTGGGCGGCGAAGGCCCGGGCGATACCGTTTGGGCTGATGGGCAGCCTGTCGGATGAGCCCGCTTCGTGATGACGATCGTTGGGCGAGAGCCTCGCCAGCGCCATATGGTCAAACGCTTCCTGATCCAGATCCAATACCGCAAAGGAAAAAATAGTTGTCCAAGCCCCTTCTCCTTGTGACGTTCGAGGCCAGTCCGGATGCGCGCTCTGTCATCGAGAGTGCCGTCGGTGACGTTGGCACCGTTACCTACCTCGCCGATCAGACCAGCGAAGATCGCCAGAAGGCCCTGTCTGCGGCCGCCGTGCTGCTTTCACGAAATACCGCCAAAGAGCTGGAAGACGGCGAAGTTCGGTTTTTGAGCGATCTACGACTGGTGCAGTATGTTTCAGCGGGCATTGATTTTATTCCGCTCAAGCAATTTTCATCGGCGGCGGCCATTGCGGCGAACGGTGGCGGCTATGCCGAACCGATGGCCGAGCATGCCTTGATGATGGCGCTTGCGGCCTACAAGCGTTTGCTCATCGAACACCGAAAGTTGGAGGCTGGTGAGTTCGACCAGTTCCGCTCGAATAGAATGCTCGCAGGCGCTACTTGCGGTGTTCTCGGCTTCGGCGGTATTGGCAAAGCCACGGCAAAGCTGATGCGCAGTGTTGGTATGAAAATTCATGCTGTAAATCGAAGCGGAAAGTCCGACGAACCTGTCGACTGGATCGGAACGGAGAATGACCTCTCGCAACTTCTTGCAAACTCTGACGTCCTGGTCCTGAGCTTGCCGCTAACACCATCAACGGACGGCCTGCTCGGCAGAGCTGAACTCGAAACGATGAAGGCTGACGCCGTTTTGATAAATCTGGCCCGTGGTGAAATCTTAAACGAAGGCGAGCTATACACCCATCTGCAAAACCGACCGGATTTCACTGCGTGCATCGATGCGTGGTGGATTGAGCCGGTGCGTCACGGCGAATTCCGGATGGACCACGATTTCATGGCCCTGCCGAATGTCATTGCATCGCCCCACAATTCCGCAACCGTCTCCGGCTGGCGAAACGTTGCGCTGCGCCGTGCCGTGGAAAACGCGTGTATTGCTTTGCGTGGCGGCACACCAAACTTCCTTGTGCCGCCCGAAGATCGAATGATGTGAACACTTTGGGAGAGGGGCGGCGGCGTGGTCTGCCGGCCGCTCGAGGAACCCTGACATCGCATCTTCGTTCTGCTGTTAGTAATTGGTTGCGGGAACATGGTGCTCTATTCCGCGCCAAAGAACCTCTGACTTGAGAGCGCCAAAGGAGTGAAGCCAATGACATTGCTTTCTCGCGGAATGTTCTCAATAGCGTTTCTGTTGACCATTGTAAGCGGTAGCCTTGCCCATCACGGATGGAGCTGGACGACCGGCGGCAATATCGATCTGACCGGTATTGTCCAAAGCGTAAAGCTCGGCAATCCTCACGGTATCGTGACAGTCGACGCCGACGGAGAACTTTGGACGGTCGAAGTCGGACAGCCATGGCGCAACGAACGAGCAGGCCTCAAGCGGTCTGATTTCGCGGTCGGCAACGAGTTGCGCTTCATCGGTGAGCCATCGGCGGACAAATCAGAAAAACGCTTGAAAGCGGAGCGGGTATTCTTTCGCGGGAAGGAATACCAACTTTATCCACGGCGAGACTGATCAGTGGAGAACTTTCTGGCGCTTCTGGAGGATTCGGCGCTCGCCACTCATTTGAGATCGGCCCGCTGGGAATATGCCGCCGTGAGTGCCGGCCATATCTTTGGGATTGCTTTGCTCATTGGAGCAATTCTCCCACTCGACCTCAGGTTATTGGGCTTCTGGTCAACAGTTGAGCGGCGAACGATAGCGCGCGTACTCGTGCCGGTGGCAGCGAGTGGACTTCTGGTCGCCGTCGGGACCGGCCTTCTGCTGCTCAGTGTCAGAGCTCAGGAATATGCCTCCCTGACCGTGCTGAAGGTAAAGCTATTACTCATCTTGATTGGCATCTTATCGGCTTTCGTCACGCACCTTCGTCATGGGCTTTGGCTTGATCGATCGCCGAGCCGGTCGCTGGCCGGCGTCGGGGTGCTTTCGCTTGCGGTTTGGATCTGTGCGCTCGCCTGCGGAAGGTTAATCGCCTTTGTCTGATAACCACCTTAGGAAGCGCGCGTAACCAACTGTAATATAATTATTTATTTACAACAAAGTTTTTCCTTAATCGATCGTCACTCCTGGCCGGGATCTGGGAGATCGATGTGTGGCGGAGCCTGCAAACGCGTAGCCTTACAAGAGGCCGCGCTGGCATTGGAGTCCGTATGCCGAGAATGTCACCGAACATCGGCCGCACCCGATTGCGCACGGCGATCTGCCCGCTTTGCGCTGCGAATCTGTTGTTGTCGATGGCGCCTTCTTCGGACGCGCAAACCCTCTCGGAGGCGATGCGTCTCGCCTACGTTGGGAACCCGAGCCTACAGTCGCAACGCTTCGACGTGCGCGCCGAGGATGAGAACGTGGCGATTGCGCGCTCCGGCTATCGCCCGCGCGTGGCAGCGGACGGTTTCGCAGGTTTTCAATCGGATGCCGATCGCCAGGCGCGCAACCGGTTCGGTGTCGATGACAAGCCGAGCTATGGCTATGGCTTGAGGATTGAGCAGCCGCTCTTCGACGGCTTCCGTACCGCCCATGCCGTCAGTGAAGCGCGCTCCGGCGTTGAGGCGTCACGCGAAGAGTTGCTTGCTGCTGAAAACGAATTGCTGTTTGAAACGGCGCGAGCCTATCTGAACGTACTGCGGGATGAAGGTGTCCTGCTTTTTCGCCGGCAAAACCTCACAGCCCTACGCCGCGAGATGGTGGCAGCAAAAGCGCGGCTCGGACGCGGGCAGATCACGCGCACGGATTTGGAGCAGGCCCGCCAGCGCCTCGCGACGGCGGGAGCCGAACTGACCACGGCGGCAGGCCGCCTCAAGATCAGCCAGTTGGCTTTCGCGAGAATTGTCGGACGAGCGCCGCAGAAGCTGCGCATGCCGAAACTGCCGTCTCGGATTATCCCGTCGAGCCGTACCGCTGCGGCGCGACAGGCTTTCAAAAAGAGCCCTATCGTTCGCGCAGCTCATCATCGCGTTCGTGCGGCTCGCCACGGCGTTTCGCGGGCCTACGCGAGCCTTCTGCCGAGTGCCAGCATATCAGCGGGCTACGACCGCACCTTTGGTGACGGATCGGCGAGCTTCGGCAATGACGGAGGCGGCATTTCGCTGATGGGTCGCGTGCGCGTGCCGCTATACCAGGGTGGTGAGGTTTCCGCGCGCGTTCGCCAGGCACGGCAGGTCGCAGCCGGTCTCGCTCGTCGTACAGCCGACGCGAAACTTCGCGTCGGCGAAGCGGTTGGCGCTGCCTGGTCCGAATACATCACCGCGCGTCGCCGGATTAGCCTTGAGAAAAAAGCGACCGGTGCAGCCGAGCGAGCGCTCGACGGCGTCCGTCGTCAGGAGCGTCACGGCCGGCGTACAGTCCTCAACGTCCTCGATGCAGAGCGTGAGCTGGTCGCGGCCCGCATCCGCCTGCTTAATGCCAGGCGTGACCGGCACATCGCCGCGTACGCTGTGCTGCGAGCGGTCGGAACG
>CAZWCL010000391.1:0-3841 GCA_964632265.1 uncultured Hyphomicrobiaceae bacterium
GGGGCAGCTTTTGTTCCACCAGCATGTAATGGGCCGCGTCTTCGAAAGCCTCGATGCCGCTGTCTTCCGGCAGGCCCATCTGTTGGCAGAGCTCCGTGACGAATTTCTCGGCGTCTTTGATGCCGGAAACTTTGCGCGGCTGCTCATACTCAATCAGTTCGGGGTCAGACCACAACGCCTCGCCGTCGCGGCGCCAGTAGAGTGAAAATGACCAGCGTGGCAGTTGTTCGCCCGGGTACCACTTGCCCTGTCCAAAATGCAGCAGCCCGCCGCCGTTGCCGTACTGGTCACCGAGGCGGCGGATGAGGTTTTCGGCAAATTGGCGCTTTGTCGGGCCGACGGCCGCACTCGTCCACTCGGCGCCGTCCATATCGTCAATGGACACGAACGTCGGCTCGCCGCCCATGGTCAAGCGCACATCACCGGCTTTGAGATGCTGGTCGACTTCTTCGCCGGATTTCAGAATCCTGTCCCACTGGTCTTCGGAATAGGGCTTGGTGACGCGCGGAGATTCACGGATTCGCTCGATGTTCATTGCAAAGTCGAACGAGACTTCCGCCGGCTCGTGTCCGCCGCTGATCGGTGCGGCCGAAGCGAAGTGCGGTGCTGCCGCCAAAGGGATGTGGCCCTCTCCTGTGAGCAGGCCCGAGGTCGGGTCAAGGCCGACCCAGCCGGCACCGGGCAGATAAACTTCTGCCCATGCGTGGAGATCGGTAAAATCGACATCGGTGCCGGAGGGGCCGTCCAGCGATTCGACGTCCGGCTTCAACTGAATGAGGTAGCCGGAGACGAAACGGGCGGCAAGACCCAGGTTGCGCAGTATGTTTACAAGCAGCCAGGAGCTGTCGCGGCACGAGCCGAGTTTCTTTTCAAGTGTTTGCTCTGGCGTCTGGACGCCGGGCTCCATGCGGATGACGTAGTCGATGCGGCTCTCAAGGCGACGATTGAGCTCGACGACGAAGTCGATGGTGTTTTGGTTCTTGGCATTGATATCATCGACATAGCGCTTGAGGAGGGGGCCCGGAGGTTCGTACTTGAGGTAGGGCGTCAACTCCTCGCGCTCGAGGTCAGAATAAGAGAAGGGAAAGTTCTCTGCGCTTTCCTCCAGGAAGAAATCGAACGGATTGATGACCGACAGGTCAGCTATGAGATCAACGGTAACGGAGAATTCGCGGGTTTTTTCCGTCGGCACCATCCGGGCGAGGAAGTTGCCGAAGGCGTCCTGCTGCCAATTCAGGAAATGTTCATCCGGTTTCAGCGACAGCGAGTAGCTGACGACAGGCGTCCGGCTGTGCGAGGCAGGACGCAGGCGGATGATTTGTGGCCCGAGAGAGATCGGACGATCGTAGGTATATGCGGTCCGGTGCGTGAGAGCTACCTGAATGGACATAGTCGGCGCCTTTGCAATGAGCGAGTTCGATGCATTTCAGCGGCTACGATGATGGCTGGCTCGGTCGAGTGCACCGATCGGTGCAAAGGTCTGCGACCGCAAGCGCCCGCCAGCCTCAAGCCGGGAAAACCCGTATGGGAGCTTGCGATCGCGCGCCGACGCTTGCGTGGGAGTCGTTCGGAGCGGAGATGAAACGGCGATGCGATACCGAACAGACTGCGTCGCAAAGCCGGCGCATGCGTCAGCAGGTATCCGGTCCAATGCCGCATCGAACAGAAAGACGCTTTTTGGATACTCCATCGGCGATGCTTTGGGAATCTATATTAGGCAGGTGCGCCACGCACGGGTCAAGGCGGCATCGCGAGACGTGTGGCGGCGCCGTCCACCGTAGTCCGGTTATTCAGCGCGTGGGGACACGGGGAAGGTTTGCACCTGGATGAAACGGGCCGCGCGATCAGTCTGGCGGAGCAATGTGATCGCTTCGACGGTAACCTCGCGATCGACCGGTTCATAGAGAGACGCGAGGACTTCGACGGCTCTCGCCTGTTCGGCTTCATCGAGGGCACCGGTCAGCGTCATGTGAAAGCGGAATTGATCGTGGACGTAGGGATAGCCATACCGGTCGAGCAGATTAATCTGGTGGGGCGTCAGGCCGGTGGCAATCCGGCGCGCGCGATCGGTTTCGGAGAGAGGCGCGCGCAGGGGCGCCACGAAGTCAACGCACGATGCAGCGAAGGCATTGATGCCGAGGCTTGTTTCAGCCGGGATCAAAGCCACGAAACTGCCGATCGGCGCAACTTTCAGGCGGCCAAGCCTGGCGGGGCCTAGCGCTTCAGCTAATACGGCGACGCGACCCGGCACGGCAGTTTCATCGATGCCGGGACGAAGGCAGAACGGTGCCTGCAATGTCGCGTGGAAGCCATAGCGGCCAGGCGTTCCGGCCCAGCGCGCGAACTGGCCGGGGGCGACGCCGGGATGGTCGGGGTGGGCGATGGGCTCGGCGCGGGCGCTATCATAACCGAGTACGGCGCTGCCAAACTGCCAGAGTGACGATGACGGCGCAGGGCAAAAGAACAAGGCGTAGCGCGTCATGGGCTGTCCGATCGGTTCATGTCTCGAGACATGCATCCACAGGCGCGGGTCTCGATAGCTAGGACTTGAGACGTGGTTGGGGCTCCAACCGTGCGCCTCCTTAAGCGCTGCGGTCAGTGTTGCCGAACCTTCGGAGTTTCAGCGCTCGATGAACGCCGCGCCTGCCGACCCGGTTATTTGCTGGAGCCGCCGGCGAGGACATCGGCCATGGCGCGGTAGGTGTCAAGCGTCGGCACTTCCAGACCCGGCTGCTTTGCCTCGTCATCGATGCGGCGCAAGGCAATGGCGGCTTCAAAATGCGGGCCTGCCGAGAACTCTTTGATTTCACGCTCACTCATCGGGCCGCCCTGCAGATCCAGGCTTCGCTTCGAATCCGCCGAGAGGATTTCGTAATAGTCCGGTTCGGCGCCGCACAGGTAGCGTTTGGCGGCGACATGCAAGCGCACGGGTTCACTGACTGCGGGGCCGAACAAAGCCGCGAGCGCGTCGGCGCTTGCCTCCTCATGACGATCGTCGATGCCTTCGGCGGCAAGATCAACGTCGTCATCGGCAACGAGGTGGCCGACATCGTGGAAGAGGGCGGCAATCGTGAATTCCGCGCCGAGACCTGCGTTCGCCGCCAATGCCGCGGACTGCAAGGCATGGTCCAGCTGGCTGACATCAGAGAGACCGTAGGCACCGGTCCCGCGCCTTGCCAGACGGTCGAAAAGGCGGTCCAGGGTCAGATCTTTCATGGGACGGGCTCCACGCCAGGGATGTCCGGGCTTGCCAGATTAGATGAGGATCTTACGAAGCTGGGCACTCAGTATGTCGATCAGCGAAACGGTAATGACGATAATGATCATTATCGCGGCCGTCTCGGCGTATTGGAAGCTGCGGATGTTCTCGAACAAAGGCTGGCCGATACCGCCGGCACCGACAATACCGAGGACGGTTGCGGAACGGACATTGGTCTCGAAACGGTAAAGTGTAAAAGAACTCCACAACGGCATCACCTGAGGAAATACGCCGTGGACGACCTCCTGCAGGCGCGTTGCGCCCGTCGCACGGATGCCTTCGACAGGTCGCGGATCGATGGCCTCGACGGCTTCCGAGAATAATTTGGCAATGATGCCGATATTATGCACTGCGAGGGCCAGGACGCCGGCAAGGGGGCCGAGGCCGACGGCAACAACAAAGAGCAGCGCGAAGACAATTTCGTTGATGGCTCGGAAGGCGTCCATCAGTCGGCGCACCGGCTGGACGATCCACTGGGGACAAACGTTGGCCGAACTCAAGATGGCGAACGGAACGCCAAAGAGCACAGAAAGGGCGGTGCCCCACACGGCGATCTGTACTGTCTCGACCATCGCGGCGGCA
>CAZWCL010000392.1:0-3835 GCA_964632265.1 uncultured Hyphomicrobiaceae bacterium
CTTGAAAATCTCGCCGGGCGCTATCTGACGTCAGCCCGAAGGACAGAACTCGAAACGATTTTCAGGGAAGCGACGCGGCTGGAAAATGACTTCTGGCAAATGGGCTGGAAGCTGCAGCCGGGCGTCTGAAACTGAGGCCCGACGCTTGCTGAAACGAGCGCTACGCTGGTCAAGCACTGGTTAATTCCGGCGTTTACGCTTGCATGGAAGCAATCAAAGATCCAGAATGTTGGGGTCGACACGCGCCAATTGGATAGCGCGCGTCCTTCTTGCAGGTGCCTGTTGCCCCGGCAAAGAGAGCTAACGCAGTTCGTAACTGAAGTCTGCCTGCTTTATCTGACACATCCATGTCCTCGCGCCGGGTTGTTTTCCGAAGAAGAGAGACGTGCCGCGCCTTCGATTCGACAAATCGGAGCTGTCGCGCGCCCCCTCCCCCTCGAAAATAACTCGAAGCTCTCAAGGCAGGTTTTCATGGCCTATTCCCAGGCATTTCAAGACGAAGTCACGCGTCGCAAGCGCATCGGCCTAATTGCGGGTGGCCTCGCTATCGTGTGGTGGATCGTGTCAATCGGCGGGATCATTCTCGTAATCAACATGACAGCCTGATGGAACCGCGCATCTGAACGTCTCGGCCCCGCCGGACAGAGCCCTAGCAGGCTGTTGAAGAACTCAGTGAGGTCGCGATGCGAGACGAAATTGGCCGCTCACAAGGCGCGTCCGTCGCAGATGTGGTGGATCCCACATCAAGGCGGCGCAACGAAGCTGAGAAGCTGAGCGGTCAATTTCGCCGCATCCCTATGGGACGCCACGCTTTTTCGGCCCGGATGCGAAAAAGCGCCGGGCGTCACGAGCCAAATGAGTTCTTCAACAGCCTGTTAGAGCGCGTTACCCAGTTTGCCGACCAAAACCACGCCGGTTGTCATCCACATTCCCTTCTGGGCGCCCTCGCCGACTTTCGCCACGCGCCAGCTGTATCCCCACACCGCGCCGTTCGCTGACGTCACGCGGATGGCGAAGTGCGCCTGATTTGCCGATTGAGAAACCTGCCGCATAAAATGGCGCCGGTGGCCGATCAAGGGACGGTAGGCTCGTGTCCTCAGCATCGCGCGGAACCGCGAGAGCGGCCCGGTCAACCGCTTGTTCTTCGGATGCGCGAACGCCCACACCCGCCTGACCCCACTATCTGTTGCTGGATCGTTCTCCGTTTCAGACAGCGCTTTCAATTGGATAGAGACGACATCTTCCGCCGAAAGCTCTGTGCTCGGCTGAAGAACACGGCTCTGCGCGCCCGCCGCGGAGGCATACATTAGGTAAATGACGGCCAGCAAGATCGGTATGCGCATGAGTACACTCATATTGCTCGTTGATCAGTGTTACCGCGCCGGCGGTCCTCCGGATCACTAAATCCCGGATACAAGCTGAACGTCGCATATGGGATCACTGCCGTGACGAGGTTGCAGAGCACGCACGGTTCGAGCAAACTGATAGTTAGAATTAGAGCGTCGAATTTTTTAATGCCCGGATCAAATATCCCTTCCGGAACGTCCGGGCCAAAACGTTAGAGGCCGGCAGAAATTCGTCCCTGCGTTATGCTGCGCGGCCCCGCTAATAGTGCAACAGCGACGATGAACCTGTGGCCAGGCGAGCGACAGGCAGGCTGATGATCAAACCAGGAGGTAGCAATGTCCGCTGAATACGATCTTGTAATCCGCAACGGACTAGTCGTCGACGGCAGTGGTGCAGAAGGCTTTGCAGCCGATGTTGCCGTCACGGATGGCCGCATCGCTGAAATCGGCGAAATAGCCGGCAAGGGCCACGAGGAGATCGACGCAAGCGGCCGGATCGTGACGCCGGGCTTCGTCGATATTCACACCCACTACGACGGCCAGGCGGTTTGGGACAACCATCTGGCGCCGTCGGCTTGGCACGGCGTAACAACCGCCGTCATGGGCAATTGCGGCGTCGGCTTCGCACCCTGCAAGCCAACTGACCGCGAAAAGCTCGTTGAGCTGATGGAAGGCGTCGAAGACATTCCGAGCCCAGTGCTGCATGAAGGCCTCGAATGGCAGTGGGAAAGCTTTCCCGAGTATCTGGCAGCCCTCGAAAAACGCCCCCGCGACATCGACATCTGCGCGCTTCTCCCCCACGCAGCCGTTCGTGTCTACGTCATGGGCGAGCGCGCGATACGCCACGAAGCTGCCACCCCAGATGATATAGCCGAGATGCGCCGCATTTCCGCCGATGCAGTACGCTCTGGCGCCTTCGGCTTCTCCACGTCGCGCACCCTCAGCCACAAGAGTTGCAGCGGGGAATATACACCGACCTTGAAGGCCAATGAAGACGAGTTGACCGGTATCGCTCTCGGCTTGCGCGACGCTGGGGCCGGCTTCATCGAAATCGTGTCCGACTGGAACGAGCCCGATGCCGCCAGCGAATTCGGAATGTTGCGCCGCGTCGTCGAAAATTCCGGGCGGCCGGCTGTCTTCACGCTCAACCAGCGCCATGAGGCCGGTCGCGAGCATGTGTGGCGCGAACTTATGGGCTACGCCGACAAAGCCATCGCCGACGGCCATTCCATCCGTCCGGTTACAGCACCTCGTGCGATCGGCCTGCTGCTCGGACTGGAAGGCTCGCAGAACCCGTTCTCCGGCACCCCGACTTACAAGTCCATTGCGGATCTGCCGTTGGCTGAGCGTGTTGCCGCCATGCGCGACCCGAAAATCCGTGCCGACATCCTCTCCGAAGACCGCATCACCGGCTCGACGTTCCCGCTGATCCATCGCCTGCTTTGGACCCACCTGTTCCGCTTCGGTGACACCAACTACTTGCCGCAGCGTGACGAATCGGTGGCAGCCATCGCCGAGCGGGAAGGCCGCACGCCCGAAGAAGTGGCGTACGACATCCTCCTTGAGGATGAGGGCCGCGGCTTCATCTATTCGCCGCTGGTCAACTACTACGACTTCAACATGGACGTCGTCGAAACGCTGCTGGCGAATCCGAATGTCATCATGGGACTTGGCGACGGCGGCGCACACGTCGGCTTCATCCTCGATGCCGGCTTCCCGACATGGCTCATCACGTATTGGGGCCGCGAACGGGGCCGCTTCTCTATGCCGGAGGTCATTCGCCGTCTAACCTCCGATACCGCCATCGCCGCCGGCCTTCATGACCGTGGCCTTATAGAAGTTGGCCGCAAAGCCGACATCAACGTCATCGACTACGACAATGTTTCTTTCGGCAAACCATATGTCACCTACGACTTGCCGGCCGGCGGCCGCAGGCTTCTGCAGAAAGCAACCGGCTACGATGCAACGATCGTCTCAGGTGTCGTCACATATCGCGGCGGTGAAGCAACCGGCAACCTTCCCGGCCGTCTCGTACGCGGCCAGCGCGACAGCGCCGAGACGCCGGAAGTGATCGCAGCCGAATAACACTCCCGGCCAGCACGATTGGGTGCAACCCGCAGCGGGGCTGTCCGTAGAAAAATGAAAGGCGGTAGCTGTTTGGCTGCCGCCTTTTTCGTGATCAAATGGCACCGCATACGCACAAGGTCCCGAAATCCGCCAAGCGCAACACGCCGAGGTGAATATGAACGCAAGCAACGACCATACCCCGCAAGCCACTGCGCGCGCCATCATCGTCGGCGGCGGCGTATCGGGCTGCTCCGTCGCCTACCACCTCGCCAAACGCGGTTGGACCGACATCGTCCTGCTTGAGCGCCAGCAACTCACCAGCGGGACGACCTGGCACGCCGCCGGCCTCATTGGCCAGTTGCGCACATCGCAAAACCTGACCCGGCTGTCGCGTTATTCAGCCGAACTCTATCAGCAGCTCG
>CAZWCL010000393.1:0-3820 GCA_964632265.1 uncultured Hyphomicrobiaceae bacterium
CGACCAGAAGCGACTGATCGGGCGCCAACGGGAAATCACGGAACACATTGATTTCGTGCTGGTGCCGCGGATTGGCGAACGGCAGCATGAAGGCGCCGACATCGGCCTCTTTGATCGCTTCCACGATATCACGTAGCGGCACGTCCTGATCGTGCGGCGATTCGTAATTGCCCCAGCACACATGCAGGCGCACCCTGTCACGAGGCAGCCCGTCGAGTGCGCGGTTGATCTGGCTGACGACCGAACGCACGAACGCGACGAACTTCTCGACCGGCTCGTCAGCGTAGGTGACGTGGCGTTCCAGCGCCAGGTCCGGCGCGTCGATTTGAAGGATCAGGCCGGCGTCGATCGCGGCGCGGTATTCGATCAAAAGCGCATCCGTAATGGCCGCAAGGTACTCATCGAAGTTGTCGTAGTATTGGTTCTTCATCGCCATGGCCACGATCCCCGGCGACGGCGCCGTCATGAACGCATCGGTGAATGACCCCTCGTGGCGCGCCAGCGCTGCTTTGAAGATACGTATCTCTTCCGCATTCGCGTCCGTCTCGCCGTAGCGGATCGGTCCGGTCGCCATCGGCGGTGCGAAGTTGCTGACCGCCGCCTTCCCGCTCATCGCGTCCCGGCGTGCCGCGGCGAATTCCGGATAGTCGTTGAGTTCCCGGCCGGCCGGCCGCTCCCAGCTTCCGCCAAATCCGGTCATGCGCCGTTGCACGTAGAGAAAGAAAGCCTCACGCACCTGCTCGCCATCACTGGGAATATCGATCCCCGATTGTCTCTGCTGGTCGACAACCCAGTTCGTCGCCTCTTCTGCGACGGCGGCTAGTTCGGCCTCGTCGATCTCGGCGCCATCGGCACGCCTGGCGTAGAGTTCGACCAAACGATGCGGACGCGGAAGGCTCCCCGCGTGCGACGTCAAGATTCGGTTCTGCGCCATATCGTTTCTCCATAGGCTCCATGAGCAGTTGCGGTTCGACCGGAAGCGGCTTCAATAAGGCTAAAGCGATCGCCGCCGCAGCGAGTATATGGCATGTTCAACGGCGACGCGCCGTAAAGCTACATGATCATGACCGGGAAATGAGCGTCGCCCGCGACTCGGTAGAACAAATCGCTGATATCATCGCAGACGAACCCGCATGAAACCTTTGGAGACTGACACAATGAGCGTGATCCAGCATTTCGTTTCGGGGCAGGCCTGGCCGGGAACGTCGTCCCGCACGAGCGACGTCTACAACCCGGCGACCGGCAAGGTCACGAGCGAGCTCATGCTTGCAGCCGCGGCCGATGTTGACCACGTCGTCGCCGTCGCCAAGGCCGCTCAACTCGGCTGGGGCGCGACGCCGCCGCCCAAGCGCGCCGCGGTCATGTTCGCCTTCCGCGATCTTCTCAACCGAAATATTGATGAACTCGCCGCGATCCTGTCGGCTGAACACGGCAAGACCATCCCCGATGCCAAGGGTGAGTTGGCCCGCGGGATCGAGGTCGTCGAGTTCGCATGTGGCATCCCCCATCTTTTGAAAGGTGAGTACTCCGAGGCCGTAGCAAACGGTGTCGACAGCTACAACGTGCGCCAGCCGGTTGGCGTCGTTGCAGGCATCACGCCCTTCAACTTTCCCGCGATGGTTCCGCTCTGGATGTATCCTGTCTCAATCGCATGCGGCAACGCATTCATTCTGAAGCCGTCGGAGCGCGACCCCTCGGTCTGCATCCGCATCGCCGAATTGTTGCATGAAGCCGGCCTGCCTGAGGGCGTTTTCAGCGTCGTCAACGGCGACAAGGAAGCTGTCGACGCCATTCTTGATCATCGCGATATCGAAGCCGTGAGCTTTGTCGGATCGACCGCCATCGGCGAGTATATCTATTCGCGCGGCACCGCGTCCGGCAAACGGGTCCAGGCGCTCTGTGGCGCCAAAAATCACCTTGTCGTGATGCCCGATGCCGACATGGAGCAAGTCGCTGACGCGCTCATCGGCTCAGCCTACGGATCAGCCGGCGAACGCTGCATGGCCGTCTCTGTCGCCGTGCCCGTCGGTGAAGCAACCGCCGACCGTCTCGTGTCCACTCTCAAACCGCGCATAGAAGCGCTCAAGGTTGCCCCATTCAACGATCCGGCTTCCGAAATGGGCCCGGTGATCTCCCGCGACAGTCTTGAGCGCATCGAGCGTCTGATCGGTGAGGGCATCGAAGCCGGCGCAAATCTCGTGGTTGATGGACGCGGCATAACGCTTCAGGGATACGAGGACGGTTATTTCGTCGGTGGTTGCCTCTTCGACAACGTCACCACCGATATGTCGATTTACAAGCAAGAGATATTCGGCCCCGTTCTCTCCGTGGTGCGGGCTTCGAAATACGAAGATGCCGTCGAAATGATCAACGCCCACGAATACGGTAACGGCACTGCCATTTTCACGCGCGACGGCGATGCTGCGCGTGACTTTTGCAATCGGGTGCAGATTGGTATGGTCGGTGTCAACGTGCCGATCCCGGTACCCGTCGCCTATCATTCGTTTGGCGGGTGGAAGCGTTCGCTTTTCGGCGATCACTACGTGCATGGCATGGAAGGTGTGCGCTTCAACACGCGCCTCAAAACCGTGACCGCGCGTTGGCCCCAGGGCATCAAGGAAGGTGCCGTCTTCCACTTTCATGCCGGCAGCGAGACGACAGGCTGAGCCGGTGATAGTCTAAACAATAGCCGTGTCCGAAGCGCCATCGACGGAAGACATGGCGCGGCGCGGACGGTTCGCACCGCGCGTTTCACGGGTTTTTCGTTCGCTGTCGTCCTTTGGGCGCGGCAGCGTCGATGCGCCCGCACCACCGTGCCCGTACCGCGGTAACTGCTGCGATGGCCCGCCTTACTCGTCATTTGGCCCGCCTCAGTCGGTCGCAGCCTTCGCCGCCTTTTCCGCCCGCCTTGTCAGCCAGCCAAAAACCATCGGGCCACAAAGGCCGATGACGGACAGGATCAGGAAGAACGCAGCAAGTGGCTGCATGACGATCATCCACCATTGGCCGTCGAACATCTTGAGCGAGTTTTGCAGGTTGGTCTCGACCATCTCGCCAAGAATGAGACCGATCGCAACGGGTGCCACAGCAAAGCCGAACCGGCGCATAAAGTAGCCGATCACCCCGAAGATCATCACGATCCATACGTCCTGTATCGATTGATTGAGCGCATAAGCACCGATGACCGACAACGCGAAGACCACCGGCCAGAGAATGGCCGTCGGCACCAGCGACACGCGCGCGAAAAGCTTGGCTGCATAAAGCCCGATGGCAAGGAATATGACGTTGGCAACCAGCATCGCCCCGAAAATGGCATAAACCTTTTCAACCTGTTCGGTGAAGAGGTAGGGGCCGGGGCGCAGCCCGTGCACCAAGAGCCCGACCAGAATAACCGCCGTCGTCCCGCTGCCAGGAATGCCAAGCACCATTGTCGGCACCATCGCACCGCCTGTCGCAGCGTTGTTCGCCGCTTCCGCACCGGCAATGCCCTCGACGGCACCGTTACCGAATTCCTCCTTGTTCTTCGACCAGCGCCGCGCCTCCGAATAACCAATCATCGAGGCAACCGTCGCCCCTTCGGCCGGCAGTACACCGATGAAAGTGCCGATGCCACACGACCTGAGGATCGTTCGCCAGATCTTCTTGTAGTCGGCCCGGGACGGCAGTTGCACCGCCTTCATGGCGATCGTCTCGACGATCAGATGCAAACGTGTCGACTGCACCAGCAGTTCGGATATCGCGAACAGGCCAATCATCACCGGGACGAAGTGCAGACCCTCGTAAAGATCATAGTTGCCGAACATGAAGCGTTCGATGCTGG
>CAZWCL010000394.1:0-3814 GCA_964632265.1 uncultured Hyphomicrobiaceae bacterium
CGAATGAGTTGAGCGCGATCGGCCATGAGGTGACGATAGACGGCATCGCCAACGTCATCGGCGCTTCGCCCGCCCCAGGCGCCAAGCTCCTGGCGGGGTCTCACATTGAAAGCCAGAACGAAGCCGGATGGCTGGATGGGGCGCTCGGCGTTGTCTATGCGCTGGAGGCGGCGCGGGCCGTAGCCTCGACGCCGGGCTGGGAAGGTGTCGGCGTCGATGTTGCAGCATTCGCAGACGAGGAGGGCCACTTCGGCAACTTCTTTGGCAGCTACTCGTTCGTCGGTGAACTCGATGAGGCGACGATTGATAACGCCCGAAACCGGACGACAGGTGAGCCTTTACGGGAGGCGCTGGCCGCAGCCGGCCTCGCCGGGCGACCGCGGGTTCAGTATGAACCGGGGCGCTACGTTGGATTTCTCGAAGCCCATATTGAACAAGGTGAGCGGCTGGAAAGCTCAGGCCTGACGATCGGTGTCGTCACCAGCATCGTTTCCATCTCGCAGTTCAGGATCGTATTCGAGGGGACGCAGAACCACGCCGGCACGACGCGGATGGCAATCCGCCGCGATGCCGGTCGGGCGGCTGTCGCTTTGTGTCATGATCTCGATGAACTGTTTGCGCGCCATGCCGGTGAATATACGGTCTGGACCGTGGGGCGGCTTACGCTGGAGCCCGGCGCACCGAGTATCATTCCGGGGCGCGCCGAGGTGATGTTCCAGTTCCGCGATGCCGAACCGGCCAAACTCGCCGAGCTTGAGGCGTTGCTCGCTGACGCCGTCGCCAGAGCCGACGCTGCCGGACCGTGTCGCGCCAGACTTGAGACCATATCGAAGAGTATTCCGGCTCGAATGGACGAAAACTTTCAGTCCGCCCTGGATGCGGCAGCGCAAGCCCGGGTCGGAGATGGGCACATCCGCATGCCAAGCGGCGCCGGTCATGATGCCCAGGTGCTGGCCCGGCACATGCCCGCCGGCATGATGTTCGTGCCAAGCATCGGGGGCATTTCGCATCACTGGACGGAGAACACATCCGATGATGATATCATCGCGGGCGCCCGCGTTTTCGCCGACGCGGCAGCGCGCCTTCTCCTTCAATAGCGAGCGCAACTGTTTCACGTCGGCGCTCGCAGTCGTCGCTATCCGGCGCTCTCGAGGCGGGCCTCTTCGCTGTTCTTCAGCGTCTGGTAGGCTTCGTATTGCGAAAGAAACACCTTGCCTGTCATGGCACTCAGAAAATGCGTTCGTTGCAGGCGATCCATGACGGGACCTTTGACTTCGGAAAGATGCAGGGCGATTCCGAGGCCGGACAGACGCTCCATGATTGCTTCGAGGCTTTCAAGAGCACTGAAATCGATCTCATTGACCGCCGAACACATGAGCACGACATTTTTCACGTCGGTGTCCCCGGCAACGCGATCGTAGATGTAGTCTTCTAAATAGCGAGCGTTTGCGAAGTACAGGCTTTCATCAATACGCAGGGTGACGGTGGAGGGATACGTCTTGACCTCATGGCGCAGGATATTGCGAAAGTGCTCGCCTCCGGGCACGAGACCCACTTCGGCGATGTGCGGGCGCGACGTCCGGTAGAGATGTAGCGCGATGGAGAGCGCAACACCGGCCGTGACGCCGGCCTCGACACCCAATGCGAGCGTCAGAATAATCGTTGCAGCAACGGCTGCAAAATCAGCTTTTGCGTAACGCCAGCTTGACCGTAGCACGGAGAAATCCACCAACGAGAGAACGGCCACAATGATCGTCGCGGCCAGGGTGGCCTTTGGCAGGTAATAAATCAGCGGCGTCAGTGCGACGCTTGCTATCGCCAGACCGATGGCGGTGTATGCGCCGGCGGCGGGCGTTTCGGCACCAGCATCGAAGTTTACGACGGAGCGCGCGAAGCCGCCGGTAACCGGATAGCCTCCGGTGAAAGCTGCACCGAGATTGGCGGCACCGAGACCAATCAGTACCTGATCCGCGTCGATGCGCTGGCGCTTCTTTGCGGCCAGGGTTTGTGCGACCGAAATCGATTCGACAAAGCCGATCACGGAGATCAGTAGCGCCGGCATGAACAACTGCCAGATCAAATCGGCCGAGAGCGGCGGGACGGTAAATGGCGGCAAGCTCTGCGGGACGTCGCCAACGATGCTGACACCGGTCTCGTCTAGAGCGAGCAGGCCGGCCGCCAACGTGGTGACAACCACGGCCGCGACGGGCCCAGCCTTGGTCATGACATCTGCCAGACGCAGGCCAAGTCCGAGCCGCAGGAGTTGTGGTTTGAGGCCTTTTCGAACCCAAAACAGGAAGGCGGTCGCAGTCAGCCCGATTGCCAGCGTGACCAGTTGGGTTTCGCCTAGGTGCTGCCACAGCGTGGCGATCAGTTCAGGTAGCGTGTGGCCTTGCGCGGGGATACCGAGCAAGTGCTTGACCTGGCTCAGCGCAATAAGGATGCCGGATGCCGTGATGAAGCCGGCGATGACAGGATGGCTCAAGAAGTTGGCCAGAAAGCCGAGGCGAAAGAGCCCCATCAAAAACAGCATGCCACCAGACAGGAAGGCGAGCAGCAAGGCGGCTGCGGCGTAACCCGCGGTACCGCTTTCGGCCAAGTTGCCGATCGTCGCGGCTGTCATCAGCGACACCACGGCTACGGGGCCAACCGCAAGGGCGCGGCTGGTGCCAAACACCGCGTAGAGCATGATCGGCACGATGGAGGCATAGATGCCAGCCTCAGGCGGCAGCCCTGCCAGCAGCGCATAGGCCAACGACTGCGGGATCAGCATGATTGTCACGACGACCGCGGCCAGCAAATCGTTCGACAACGCGGTGCGATTGTAGCGCCGTCCCCAGTCGAGCACCGGCAAGTAGCGCGCCATTTTACGGTGCAACCGGGTCGGGGCGGCCTTGGGGACAGAAGGCTCTGTCATGCTGTCATCTCTTCGTCGTCGCGCCAAGATTGATCCGTATCACGGCCCATATCACGGCCCATATCACGGCCCTGGCCGCGTGCGGGTGCCGGCGGGCTGCCGTGAGGCGGAACGGTTCGGCAGCCGGACAATTACCGGAGGCCGAACATTATTCGCCAGCCGCGGGCGGCTCGGCGGACACAGGGGTTCGTTCCGGCTTCGCCATCCATTCGCGACCACGCAACATGGCTTTCCAATAAAGCGGCGGCAGCAAAGATTGTTTCAACAGCCAGGCCAGGCGCGAGGGTTTTGTTCCATCGATCAACCATTTCGGGAAGCTCGGCAGCATGACGCCGCCGTATCCAAACTCCGCCAGTACGATCTTGCCACGCTCGACGGTGAGCGGACAGGACCCGTAGCCGTCGTAGGCGGCGACAGGGGCCTTGCCCGCGATGTCGGCGATCACATTTTCGGCTACCGCCGGCGCCTGCTTGCGCGCAGCGGCGGCGGTCTTGGCGTTCGGTGCGTTCATGACGTCACCAAGCGACCAGATGTTGTCATAGGACGTATGGCGCAAAGTGGCCTGGTCGACATCGACCCAGCCGGCCGCGTCGGCCAACGGTGAAACACGGATGAAGTCCGGTGCGGTTTGCGGCGGCACAACATGGATCATGTCGAACGGCACTTCGATATCGGCCGGATCCGTGTCCGGTTTGGTCACCTTGAAACGGGCCATTTTGGCGGCGCCATCGATGGCGGTAAGCGTGTGGAAGTAATTGAGACCGGCGTGGTACTTTTCGACGTACTCCATCAGTGCCGGTACATAATCCTTGACCCCAAAGAGGACGCCGCCGGCATTGTAGAACCCGATCTCAATGTCGTTGAGGACGCCGGTGCGGTTCCAATGATCAGCGGAGA
>CAZWCL010000395.1:0-3808 GCA_964632265.1 uncultured Hyphomicrobiaceae bacterium
TCGACTAGCGCCAAGGTTGCAATGGCGAGGCTACTCAACGGATTGGAAAATATGAGGAACAAG
This sequence comes from uncultured Hyphomicrobiaceae bacterium, assembly GCA_964632265.1. Classification (GTDB taxonomy): domain Bacteria; phylum Pseudomonadota; class Alphaproteobacteria; order Rhizobiales; family Hyphomicrobiaceae; genus CAJQQK01. The sequence goes on from CAZWCL010000395.1 coordinate 64, forward strand.
TAAACCGCGACAAGGATCAGCGGCCGAAACGCACTCTGCCATGTCACGTTGTGGACGATCGCCAGGCCGACAAGCAGATAGCAAAGGAACAACCCCGTCGCGAAACCGGATGCCACAAGCCCGGGATACCCCCCCGCAAACGAGAGCAACATGGCGCCGGCCAGCGCGAGACCTCCCCAGCGCGGCAACGCCGTCAGCGATACATTCGGCCACGGCCGTTCAATCAGCCCCGACGCGCGCGCGATCTTGGCGCCGATCCAGAGGTTGAACAAAGTCACCCACATCCAGGACATCGCGATCGCGCCTGGGAAAGACGCGACAAGGTATTGGTTGAGCTTTTCGAGATCGTCACCGGAAGGCTTTTCGCCGCCGGGCCACGGCAGATCAGCCGACATCATCTGCTCGGTGACCCGCTTGACGTGCGCTTCGAGTTCCGCGGGGCTGTTACCAACCGCGAAAAGCGCAACCGTCGCAACGATCCCGCTCGCGAGCCCGACGCCGAACAGAACCCAGCCGATCGGATACCATTCTACGACATCCCGCCCACCGGGCGTCGTGTAAGGACGGTTGAGCAGTACGTAAAAGATGGCGAGCGTAACCGGTAGTCCGAACAGCAAAAGGTGGAACAAGCCGGCAAAGACTGATCCGATTACGGTGAGAAAGCCGAAGGCGACGACCGCGCCGATCGCAGCCGCGGGCCAGCCCCAGGCAAAACCCGCAATCGTGATCGGCAGCGGCGTCAGAAAGGCGAGCCCCATGAGTCCGACGACTGAGCCGCTGGCGGCCGCAATAAACAAAAGCCCGGAAACCAGTCCCGAGCCGATCGCGATCAGAAAACGTGATTGCATGAGACGCTGTCCCGCTTGTTGCGGTTAGAGGCAGCCGCGGCTGCCCCAACTCGGGGTGTGGGTCAGATGCAGCCACACCCGTACTTATCAAAGATCAGTCGATCGTGTAGGGCAGAAGACCAAGGAAACGTGCCCGTTTGATCGCCTTGGCAAGTTCACGCTGCTTCTTGGCGGAGACCGCGGTAATACGGCTCGGCACGATCTTGCCACGCTCCGAAACATACCGCCCGAGCAGCCGGACATCCTTGTAATCGATCTTCGGTGAATTATCGCTGGAGAACGGGCATGTTTTCCGGCGACGCTGAAATGAGCGGCGCGGACCGCCACTACCTGCAGGTGCTGCCATTACGATTGTCCTCCCGATGCTGCGCCGTCACCGCCGCGAGGTCCCGAACGGAACGTGGAGCCGCCGCCGCCACCGTCACGATCCCGGCCGCCGCCACCACCGCCACCGCGTGGGCCGCCACGGCCACCGCCGCGATCGCCACGGAATCCGCCGCGTCTGTCGTCCCGGTCATTACCCTTTTTCATCTGTATCGACGGTTCACTTTCAAGCTCGTCGACGCGAATGGTAATAAACCGCAGAATATCGTTCGTAAGGCTCATACGCCGCTCCATCTCCGCCACCGCTTCGTGCGGGGCATCGATGTTGAGATGCGTATAGTGGGCCTTGCGGTTCTTTTTGATTTTGTAAGCGAGCGTCTTCAAGCCCCAGTATTCACTGCGGCCAACTTCGCCACCACCATTCGTGATGATCTCTTTATATTCGTTCGTCAGCGTGTCGACCTGCTGTTGGGAGACGTCCTGACGCGCGAGAAACACATGCTCATAAAGCGGCATGGCTCGAGCCTTTCCTATGATTTCACATCGTTTCAGCCCGGCGCAAAGCCTCGGTCTGAGCCCCATGGAAAGGCTCTTAACGGCGACTCAAGTGGAGCGGAGACACCATGAAACGGGAACGTAGCCCTGGCGCGGCAACGCCTTCATGTTCAGCCCCCAACCGAGCGGAAGCGAGCATATAGACAAAGCGTCCCCTTCCACGCAAGAAAAAGATTGTCACGTTATGCCGCCGACGGCGTCCGCAGAACGGCAGCATGCACAACCTTCGTCCCCAACTTTGGCCCGCCACCCAGCAATCAGACGGTATGCGAGGACGTTTTCACCACCAGCCGCCATCCGCCGCCTGATAGCCCGCCCTCATAGCCTGCCCTGATAACCCACCTTGACAAGAACCGCCGGTGCATGGCTATAGCGGCGGTTGCACGACGCTTTGCAAAGCTGCGACAACTTCGGGCCAGCTCCGTTACGCGCGCGCCCCGAAAGGCTGAAGATGAGCAACGCTTTCATATTCCCGGGCCAGGGTTCACAAGAAGTCGGCATGGGCCAGGCCCTCGCCGATGCGTTTCCGGCCGCCCGCGCCGTTTTCGACGAAGTTGATGACGCGCTGGGCGAAAAACTCTCTGACCTCATGAGAGACGGCCCGCAGGACGAACTGACGCTGACCCAGAACGCCCAACCGGCGCTGATGGCCCATTCCATGGCGGTCGTCCGTGTTCTCGAAAGTGATTTCGGCATCTCGGTCAGGGATCACGCCGCCTACGTCGCCGGCCACTCCCTCGGCGAATACTCAGCCTTGGCCGCTGCCGGCACATTTTCGGTTTTCGACACCGCCCGCCTGCTCCGAACCCGCGGTCTCGCGATGCAATCAGCCGTGCCGGTCGGCGAAGGCGCCATGGCCGCACTTCTTGGAGTCGGCCTTGATGCCGCACAGAAAGTGGCCGACGCCGTTGCCGAGGCCGATGAAGTCTGCCAGATTGCCAATGACAACGAGCCGACGCAGGTCGTCCTTTCCGGCAGTAAATCGGCGGTCGACCGGATCCAGAACGTCGGCAAGGAATTCGGCGTACGCCGCGCGGTCCCGCTGCCGGTCAGCGCGCCGTTTCATTGCAAGCTTATGCAACCCGCCGCCGACATGATGGCCAAGGCATTCGCGGAGGTCACCTTCAACGCACCGTCCGTGCCCGTGGTCGCCAACGTCACGGCCTCGCCACTGACCGATCCCGACGAGATCCGCGACAACCTCGTGCGCCAGGTCACCGGCACCGTTAGATGGCGCGAGTGCGTATTGACCATGACCAGCGCGGGCGTCGACCAGTTCTACGAGCTCGGCACCGGCAAGATTCTCTCAGGTCTGGCCCGGCGCATCGAGCGCACCGTCAAGGCCGACGCGGTCTCGACCCCCGATGACGTCCGCGCCGCCGCCGAAACCCTCCAAGGCTAACGGCCTTCTACAAGGAACCCGATCATGTTCGAATTGAACGGCAAGACGGCGTTGGTGACCGGCGCGACCGGCGGTATAGGCGGTGCCATCGCACGCGCCCTTCACCAGCAGGGGGCAACGGTCACGTTGACCGGCCGCCAGGAAGACAAGCTCATAGAACTCGTCTCCGAACTCGGCGACCGCGCTCACTATATCGTCTGCGATCTCGCCAACAAGGACCAGGTCGCGACCCTAATCGACAAAGGCATCGAGATCATGGGCGGCCTCGATATACTGGTGAATAACGCGGGCCTGACCAAGGATAACCTGTTCATGGTCATGAAGGACGATCAGTGGGACGACGTCATCGCCGTCAACCTGACGTCGACGTTCATGCTGATGCGGTCCGCCGCCCGTTCGATGATGCGCGCCAAAACCGGATACGGGCGCATCATCAACATCTCGTCGGTCAGCGGCATCATCGGCAACCCGGGGCAGGGCAACTACGCAGCCTCGAAAGCCGGAATGATCGGCATGACCAAGTCGCTAGCGCGGGAAGCAGCATCACGCGGCATCACCGCAAACTGCATCGCGCCAGGCTTCATCAAGACGGCTATGACCGACGCGCTTAACGAAA
>CAZWCL010000396.1:0-3802 GCA_964632265.1 uncultured Hyphomicrobiaceae bacterium
AGGCGCCGGGGGCGATGTCATCCGCCGCGAAGCCGACGGTAACATTATACTTCACGATCGGCTCGCCCTTGGTGATCGCCCGCGCGGCGATCTTGGAGCCCGCCGGGATTTTGTCCCGCGTGGTTATGCCTTCGCTCAAAATCTCGATGTCGCGGTCGATCACCTGCCGCGCCACCACCGTGTTGTCGCCCTGGTGCAGTCGGATAACCTGGTCACCCACCCGCTTCTGGTCGAGTTCGATCATTGGAAAGCCTCCTTTGCGGTCACACCAATCCCGGCATGGTGAACCCGTCGGCGTCCAGCGCGGCAATCAGCTTCGCCTGCTCATCTGCGGTCAACTCCACCAGCGGCGGGCGCAGACGGTTCCACTCGGCGTCCTGGCCGTAATGCGCGATCGCAGCTTTCAGCGCCGGGATCATAACATACGTCTGGAAGATGCCCCGGGTCGTGTTCAGCGCCTCTTGCTGAGCGTCGGCATTGTCCTGCTGCCACGTCGCATAAAGTTTCGCGATCGGGCCCGGATTGACGTTTGCGGTCGCCGAGATGCAACCGGCGCCGCCGTCGCGCAATGCGGCGAGCAAGAAACTTTCGGAACCCGGGTAGACGTCGAAGCCTTCGGGCTGGAAGGCATCGAGCATCGCCTTGGTATTCGTCCAGTCGCCGGATGAATCCTTGGCGCCGGCGATAATGCCGGGATAAGCCTTCATCAGCCGTTCGATCAACTCGAGCGGAATGCCGACCCCCGCTACTGGTGGGATGTGGTAGAGGTAAACACGCAACCGGTCATCGCCGACGCGCTCGACGACCTCGGCGAAATTACGGTACAATCCCTCGACGCTTACGCCCTTGTAGTAGAACGGCGGCAGCATCAGCACGCCGCCGCACCCAAGCTCAACCGCCCGCTTGGTCAGCGCCACCGAATCGTCGAGGGCGCAGCACCCCGTGCCCGGCATCATCCGCTCCGCCGGCACGCCCGCTTCGACCAGACCCTCGAGAAGCCCGATTTTCTCGCGCGTCGAGAGCGAGTTCGCTTCGGAGTTGGTGCCAAACACCGCAAGGCCGACGTCATTCGAGAGTAACCACTTGCAGTGCGCGGCCAATCGCGCTGTATCAGGCTTCAGATCCGAATCAAATGGGGTTACGACTGGCGATAAAACGCCCTTCATGCTCGGGTTGTTGGCCATCTGGGTCTCCTTGGCGGCAGGCGGGTGCGGTAGTCGGACGGTAGTCCAGTCGGGCGCGACTATACGCAATCTCGTCGACGGGCACCGTCGCATTCGTGATCGATATCTTTACGCTGGCACTTTGTGTTTCCTAGCTGATCCTTTAACTTAAGTATAACGGCCCCAAATCAGTCCGGAACCGGACTTTCGAGCTCTGGCGCGGCCATTGTGGCGCGACGCTTGCGATATTCGTTCCGTTCCGGCCCTCTAACCAGCGAGCCTTTATGGTCAAGCACGTCGTCAGTCTCAAAGATAAATTCGATCTCGCCGTCCGTCCGCAGATCCTCACCGGAACGCAGGCGATTGCCCGCCTGTTGCTGATGCAGAAGGCGCGCGATCGCCAAGCCGGCCTCAATACCGGTGGCTATGTCTCTGGCTATCGCGGTTCGCCGATCGCAACCCTTGAGGCGAACCTTCAGGGCATCAAAAAAGATCTCGAAGCCCATGACATCGTCTTTCAACCGGGTCTCAACGAAGACCTGGCGGCGACCGCCGTCTGGGGCACGCAGCAGGCCGAGCTCTATGGGGAAGGCAAATATGATGGCGTGTTCGGCCTCTGGTATGGCAAGGGCCCCGGGGTCGACCGTTCGGGTGACGTATTCCGTCATGCCAACCACGCCGGGACATCGAAGAACGGCGGCGTGCTCGCGCTGATGGGTGATGACCACACGTGCGAAAGCTCGACCTCGGCGCACCAGTCGGAATTCGCGTTCCGCGATGCCATGATCCCGATCTTCAACCCTGCCGGCGTCCAGGAAATTCTCGACTTCGGCATCCTTGCGTATGCGATGTCGCGCTATGCAGGCGTCTGGACTGGGCTGAAGTGTGTCAAGGACAATATTGAATCGACCGCGACCGTCGATGGCGATCCCGATCGCATCAACGTCTCCCTTCCCGGCGTGGATGACTTCACGATGCCCGAGATGGGTCTCAACATCATCGCCGAAGAGCATGCGCTTGATCGCGAAGCACGTCTCATCGACTACAAAATGGATGCCGTGCGCGCGTTTACGCGGGCAAACCCCATCAACCGGATCGTCACCTCCGGCGGGCAGGCGCCGAAGATCGGTATTATTTCGACCGGCAAGAGCTACCTCGATACCCGCGAGGCGCTCGAGACACTCGGCATCGACGAGGTGCGCGCCAATCAGATCGGCTTGCGTATTTGTAAGATCGGCATGCCGTGGCCGCTCGAGCCGGAAATCATCAAGGCGTTCGCCCGTGGCCTGGACCTGATCATCGTGGTCGAGGAAAAGCGCGCCCTGATCGAGACGCAGATCAAGGAACAACTGTTCAATAGCGATATCCGACCGGTGATCATCGGCAAGAAAGATGAGACGGGCCATACACTGTTCCAGGCCAAAGGCGCACTCACGGCAACCCAGGTCGGCATTGAAATCGGCGAACGCATCATGCGCTCGGAGCGCGGTGACGCGACCATCGCTGATGCCGTGGCTGAACTCAAACGTCTGACCGGCAATAGCCCGAAGCAGCCTGAAGCGTTTACGCGCGTTCCTTATTTCTGCGCCGGTTGCCCGCACTCATCGTCCACCAAGGTGCCGGAAGGCTCGCGTGCCTATGCGGGTATCGGTTGCCACTACATGGCCAAATGGATGGACCGGGAGACCTACGGCTTCACGCACATGGGAGCGGAGGGCGCAAACTGGATTGGCGAAGCCCCGTTCACGACCCGTGATCACGTCTTCCAGAACCTCGGAGACGGCACTTACATCCACTCCGGCTCGCTCGCGATCCGGGCCGCGATCGCCGCCGGTGTCAACATCACCTATAAGCTCCTCTACAATGATGCCGTCGCGATGACCGGCGGGCAGTCTCTTGATGGTGGCCTCACCGTCGGCATGATGGCCCAACAGGTTGCCGGCGAAGGCGTTAAGCGCATCGAGCTTGTGACGGATGAACCTGACAAATACGGCGTCGACAGCGGAATTCCTGCGAACGTTCGTATTCATCACCGCCGCGACCTGATGAGCGTTCAAAAGGAGCTGGCTGAAACCAAGGGGGTTTCGGTCCTCATCTATGATCAGACCTGCGCCTCGGAAAAGCGGCGTCGCCGCAAGCGTGGCCTGTTTCCTGATCCTGACAAGCGCGTCTTCATCAACACCGCCGTTTGCGAAGGCTGCGGTGACTGCGGCGTCAAGTCGAACTGCGTCGCCGTCACGCCCGAAGAAACGCCGCTTGGGCGCAAGCGCCGGATCGACCAATCGGCCTGCAACAAGGATTTCTCCTGCGTTGAAGGTTTCTGCCCGAGCTTCGTCACGTTACACGGCGCCAAGCCAAAGAAGGCGGCGGCGAAACCCGCTGAAAGCGCGCAAAGCGCAAGCACCGGTGAGGCGGACAAGCTGATCGCCGACCTGCCGGAGCCGACGCAACCCGTGCTCGATGACCCCTATGCCGTGCTCGTCACCGGCGTGGGCGGTACGGGTGTCGTCACGATTTCTGCCGTTCTCGGCCAGGCTGCCCACATCGAGGGCAAGGGTTTTGGCGCCATCGATATGACGGGGCTTGCCCAAAAGGGTGGCGCGGTTGCGTGCCATCTGAAGTTTGCCGAGAAGTCGGAA
>CAZWCL010000397.1:0-3798 GCA_964632265.1 uncultured Hyphomicrobiaceae bacterium
GACGGCCGGCAATTGAGCCGGTGTCGACCGTCGCATTACCGAGATAGAGTTCGCCGGCATCACCGTGACTGACGATATGGATCGCATCAACATCCGTGCGCCCCGCGAGATGAGCCGCGATCTGCGCGAGACCATCACGCGAACCATCGAGCAAAATGACCTCGGCGCCTTCCGGCGACGATGCCGTGATGAGCTGAGGATCGGTGACCTTCGGGTCGACGAAGACGACAACCCTCCCCGGGTCAACCTCGCCGGGCATGCCTTCCGGCAAGGCCCCATCGTCAGAGGGGGACGGCAGCGGCGCTGCAATGTAACGTCCGGCCGGCGTACCATCGACAGGTGGCACCGCACCCGCATCGAGCGACGCATCCGCAACCGCAACCGCACCAGGTGCTTCAATGTAGCGCCCGGCCGGCGTGCCATCGACAGGCGGCAACGCACCCGCATCGAGCGGCGCATCCGCAACCGCACCAGGCGCTGCAATGTAGCGCCCGGCCGGCGTGCCATCGACAGGCGGCAACGCACCCGCGTCGAGCGGCGCATCGTCAGGCTGCGAGGCAGCAATCGAATTCTGAGTCTCCGCCGAATGAAGTTCTAAGGAACCGTCCGGACCGAGTGCATCAGTCACGGCGCTGAAGACGCCGGTTGAGCCGACAAGGGCCGAGCGTTCATAGCTCGTGTTACCAAGCCAAAATTTATTGGCCTCACCGTGTGCAATAATGTGCACAGAGCTAATATCGTCACGCTCCGAAAGGGCCGCAACAATCTGCCCGGCACCATCGGAATTGCGCTCCAGCAAGATGACCCCGGCTTCCTCCGGCATCGCCGCAAGCCAAGCGTCCACGTTCTCGGCTGCGCGGTCGATGAAAATCAGTGTATCGGTTGAACCCGCTTGCGCGAACCGCCCGAAGTCGATTTCGTGGCCTTCCGTGATAGCGGGCTGACCCGTCGGCGCATCACGTTCAATGACGGCCTCGGCAGCCTGTTGTTCGGCAACCTGATCAGCGACCTGATCGCTGGTCGCGGCCACCGCCGCATCGAATACGATGCGCGGTTCAAGCGCGAGCATCTCTTGCAGTTTCGGTGCTGCTATAAGCGCATCACGTTGTTGCCGTTTACGCTCACGCACCCGTCTTGCATGAACCGCCTGCCGCGCACGCCGCAGGCGTCGACGCGACATCACCCTGACCCGGCGGCGAAGCCGGCGTGCCTTCATCCCCAGGACCGCGAAAATCCGAGAAACCTGAGCGCTTATACCCCGGCGCTGATCCGCAGCATTACCGACCGGCGTCGCCACCGCCAGCGCATGCCGCGAAACTGACGCTTCAAGCGCGTGGTTTTTGAATGTAATGGGCGAGGCATTTTCGAATTGGCGCTGGTCGATGAACATAGCTGTTTCCCATAAAAGCTGTGAAATCTCATGGTCACAACTTAAACGGGAATAGCTAAGTAATTCTTACTTCGTCATTCGAATACTGCAGATCCATTTCACGCGGCGCACGTCCGTATTGGCATTAAATTTCAGTTTCAAAACCATTCTTTAACGGTGCATTCATCATCACGGGACCCCAGGCAAACGTCCGAAAAAATAGCACACCTGCAAGCCCTTATCCGCTCTGGGGAGCAACCTGAAAATAGGGCAATACCGCCCCACCGCTTCAGGTCATAAAACCTGAAAAACGTCATAGGCCGCATGATCAGGCATCCGCCGGCCGACACCAACCGCCACAATACGATTGAGCCAACCGTATTTATCAGCCGATGTTTCGAAATAGGGCGTGTTGCGCAGATAATATTCGGAGGGGTCAACAGTTTCACCATCGGCAATGCGTTTCATCACCTCGGGCGTGCCATATCTCAGACCTGTATAATGCATATAGATCAGCGCCCCGTCGTCCGTCCTCAAGATCAGACGGACATTAGGATGCATCGCGCCATCTGCACGGAATGTCTTGCTGTCAATTCCTCCGGGCAGAACCTCACCCCTGAGGCGCGGACCATCGAACGAGCCTTCGCCGAGCATATCGATGTGGCGCAGGCCAAGCGGCGCCTCTCCGATGTCGTGAAGTCCATCGACAGTGACGCGAACGGTCATGAGGTATTCAGATTTCAGCTCCGGCATGATGTTCCCCTTAAACGAGCAAACCAACTGTGAGTGGCTGGCTCACTATATCCGGAAACGAACGGGCCCGCGCGCAAACTCATCATCCATGCGGCACGCGGGAAGGCCAGGGGACGCCAACCAGTCGCGTGGCGAAGCAATAATGGCAGAACCAGAAAAATGAAGCATGGCGGAAAAGAGTGGGGATCGAACCCACCGGGGACGTCTAACGCCCCCCACTGGTTTTGAAGACCAGGCGCCCCACCAGGGTGCGATTCTCTTCCTCAGTCGCTTCAGTTGCTTCGGCCGTCGACTGCACGACACCCTATCATGGACTAATTCATGACGTCCAAGTCTCAAGCGGAACCAAACTGTCCGCTTCCGGTTCGAAGTTGCCAAAGGATATGTCATGCAAAGCCGCGCCCGACACGCCAACCTTGTGTTCAGGCCTCTATAACTCAAACGCAAGCGCACCCCTCAGGAGAAAGCAGATGAGCATCACTCCCCTCCCCGCCACACACGGAATTGCACTCGCCCTGGTCGGTGCCGTGATCACCACCTGTGCAGCCCTCACACCAACCACCAGCCTAGCCGCCGACGCCGTCGAAATCGAGGTCAATGCGATATCCGACAAGGGTATCGGAAAATCGGTAGGCAAGATCAGCGCAAGCGAAACCGAGCGCGGCTTTCTACGCCTAAATCTCCAACTCAGCAATGAACTTCCGTCCGGCGGTCATGGCTTCCACGTCCACCAGAACCCCGACTGCGGCCCCGCCGAAAAGGACGGACAGATGGTAGCCGGCGCCGCAGCCGGCGGACATTTTGACCCTGGAAACACCGGCAAGCATCGCGGCCCTAGCGGAGATGGCCATCTTGGCGACCTGCCGATCCTCTACATTGAGGCCGACGAAGAAGATGGCAGCGCTGGCGCCAGCCATTCACTCATCGCCCCACGCCTCAAGCTCGCCGACATTCGTGGCCGGTCCCTGGTGATTCATTCCGGCAGCGACAACTTCAAGGATGAACCACAAAAGCTCGGCGGTGGCGGCGCCCGGATCGCCTGCGGCGTCGTCCCATCGGGTTAAGCGGCCAAGGTGAAACCCGGGTCTACCCCGGGTCAAACCGGGCTCACGTCCCGGCCGACGCCTTGATCTCGCGCAGATCCCCCCGCCGCACAGTGACCCCGATCTTGTCGAAATATTCGAGCACTTCGATACTCATGTTGCGGCCGATACCGCTTGCATCGCGGAAGGCCCGCACATCGATGACGCCATCCTCGTTGGCAGCCGCCGTTGCGACTGCGATTTCACGAAGCTGGCCAAGCTGCCGGGCGGTGATATAGCGTGTATTCGATATCCGATGAACCAACCGTTGCCGCCCCGCAGAGACCAAAAAAGACTGCAATTGCTTCGTCGGCATCTGCAGTTGCCCTGCAATATCGGCGAGCGATCCAGGTCTCAGCCCATCAGCCTCGATTGCGGTCGCGACCCGCTCCCACAGCGCCGCATCCGCGCCTTGCAATCCCGGCGTATGGGACAGCAAACGCACCCCCATCGCCTCCCGCACCACAGCGCCATCCGCCGCCAGCGCTGTCACCACGGCCTGTGCGGTCGCATTGTCGAAACGGTACCCGGCCGCCCGAAGCAGCGGCAGATCGGAAGAGCGTCGTGTAGGGAAAGAGTGTGTCAGTACGTGTA
>CAZWCL010000398.1:0-3797 GCA_964632265.1 uncultured Hyphomicrobiaceae bacterium
CGTGTTGTCGGCGGCAATCAGGATGTCGCACATGGTGGTGATCACCATGCCGCCGCCTATGCACCAACCGTGGACCGCGCCGACGACGGGTTTGTCAACGGGTACGCCGACCGATGGAATGGCGTGGTAGAGGTTGTGGGGCACGTTCTTAAGGTCAGCGCCGGCGGAAAAGGCCTTTTCGCCGGCACCTGTGACGACGGCGACGCGGGCTTCGTCGTCGGCCATCAGGCGCTTCCACGATTGTTTGAGGCCGGCGACAAGTTCCGGGTCGAGCCGGTTCATGCGATCGGGCTTATTCATCGTAATGACGGCGACGTGTCCGTCGCGCTCGTAGGTGACGGCTTCTGGGGTGCTCATTATTTGGATACCGCTACTTCGAAGGGGCGTTCGAGGTCCTTGGATGGATCGAATTCGGATCGGCCGGTATAATTGATGTGGCGGCCATAGGTGTGAAGCGAGATCGAGATTTCACTGCCGGTGTTCCAGACGCTGTGGATGTCGTCCGGCTTGCAGACCGAGGTTTCGCCCGCCTTCAGTGTTACCTCGCCGGACTTCACGAGTTTGGCGTAGCCCGGCTTCGCGCCGTCGTCAACGCGGCTCCATTCGATTTCATGCTCTTCGCCCTCAATCCCGGCGACGACGGCCCAGGTCTTGTGGTTGTGGGGCAGTGTTCCGCGATCAGGCAGCCAGGTGAGGACGAAGACGGCGAGGTCGTGGTTTGGTTCTTCGTGCAGAAGATGGACACCGAAACCTTGCTCTTCGTTGACGCGGCGGTGCTCGTCAGTCAGCCAGCCAGGCGCAGCGGCAAGGCGCTTGGCAAGAGGTTTGACCTGCTCGGCCACTTTCATGGGGTCGGGCTCGGAGGCGGCAATCGCTCGCATGTCCTCGACGTAGGCTTTGACCGTGTAGGCATCATTTTTGAGCATTGAATTGCACCTTTTGACTACGCTGAAGATGTAATTATGCGCGTATGTCCGCATTATTAGGATTTCATCCTAAATCAGGGCATTTAATCCATCAATCGTTGCGGTGATGAATTGGCCTGTTTCGCTCACGTGCGTGAACGAGCACGCCGCGCCCGGTCGCTCTGCCTGGGTACGCCTGCGGAGGCGCTTCGCCTTGGTACGCCGGGGCCTGCAAAGGGTGCGAACTGATCAGGGCGCGAAGGAGGATCGGAGTTGCGCCGCCCAGCGGCCGTCAATACGGGTGATTACCCAAAGGGAGCGGTAGCTGGCGAGGGGGCTACCATCTCGTATAGCGCCTTGGCTATCTGGCGGGCCAAGGCGAGTGAAGGCAACGTCGAGATGTACTTTATCGGGCGAGGCCTGGAGCACATCAAGCCGATCCCAACGGCTTTTCTGCCAGTCAGGTTCGGCGCGGGCGCGGAAATCCTCGAAATAGGTTTTAGGGCCATCCCAGATCCGCATGTCGTTGCCCGATAGACGGTAGTGGGGGAAGTGCAAGGTCGCGGCGAGGGCTTCTTCATCGCGCGCGTTGAGGGCCGCAAGGTGTGCGGCCATTACGGCGCGGGCGGCGTCGATGGCGGTTCGGGTTGGCGCGTCGTCGTCTATCGGTGAGGCTATCATGCGGGCTGCGGCCTGGTCATAACTTCGGCGAGTTCGGTGAAATCAGCGACGATGAGGTCGGGTTGGTGCGGTGTTTCGCCAAAGGGGCGTTTGCGCCTGTCGATGAAGGCTGTACGCATCCCGTAGCTTTTGGCGCCGATGCAGTCGAAGGCGTGGTTGGCGACGAAAAGGATGCTTGAGCGTTCGGCCCCGGTTCGTGCTTCGGCGGTAGCGTAGGTTTGCCAGTGCGGCTTGAAATAACCGGCATCCTGGACGGAGATGACATCGTCGAAGGGAAAGCCGATATGCGGCTTGGCGGCTTCCAGCATATCGCGGTCACCATTGGATAGAATGATGAGCTTCAGGGCGGCGCCGCGCAGCTTGTGCAGGGATTTGATAACATCAGGGAACGGCTTGAGTTTTTCGATTTCCGAAACAAGCCAGCGGACCTCTCCTTGCGTGTAGTTAATCCCTGAGCGATCCATGACATTCGAGACGGCGCGGTGGCCGATCTGGCGATAGGGGGTGTGCCCGCGGTCGCAGAGCGCATCGATCATAGAGTTTTCGTAATGCGTGCGCCGCCACCATGTCACGAAGCGGTTGGGGTCGCCCTCCCACCCTTTCTTGGCCAGGAACGGCCCGACCGCGGCTGCGAGGCCGCCCTGCATGTCGACGATCGTACCGTATTGGTCGAAAACGAGGGTGGTGATCTCGCGCTGCAGGATCTCGGGATTTTCCATGGTGTTGGTCTCGAGCCGTTCTGCTTCAATGGTTGGCTGCGATGGCGTCGGCCAGGGCAACGGTGCGCTTTGCTTTTTCGACGATTGGATAGTCGACGAAGTAGCCGTCGATCTGGATCGAGGCGGAGCCGGCGGCCTCGGCCTTGTCGAACTCAGCAATGACGCGCCGGGCGAAGGCTGCTTCTTCCTCGTTCGGGCCGAAAACGGCGTTTGCTTGTTCGATCTGGCCGGGATGGATGCACAGTTTGCCCTGAAACCCCGCGTCGCGCGCGCGGGTGCAGGAGAGGGCGAAGGCTTCGGCCTCCTTCAGGTGTATGAAAACAGTGTCGACCGGCGGTTCGAGGTTTGCGACACGCGATGCAAGGACGACTTCGGCCTGATAGGGGGCCAGTTCGCTCTCGGCGAGTGTCCATTCCATGCCCATGTCACGAGTGAAGTCGCCGGCGCCGAAGGATAGGCGTTTCATGCGTCTCGTGCTGGTGGCTGCGATTTCGCGGATGTTTGCGAGGCCCTTTCCCGTTTCGATGATCGGCATGAGTTCGATGGCGCCGATGATCAGACCGCGACGCGTCTCGAGGCCGGCCATAAGCCAGTCGACCATTTCGATGTCCGCGGCGCGCTCGACCTTGGGCAGGATCACACCATCGACACCGGCAGCGACGACGGCATCGATGTCTTCGAAACAGAACTCGGTGTCGAGCGCATTGACGCGCACAAAGCCGCGGCAGGATCTCGGTCTTTGCAGGGCTTCAACGACGAGCGCGCGGGTCGCGGGCTTTTCCGAAATGGCGACGGCGTCTTCGAGATCGAGGATGACTGCGTCGGCGCCGGCATCGAAAACTTTTTCAACCTTGCGCGGGTGATTGCCGGGGGTGAACAAGAAGGTGCGGTTTGGCTGCATGTTGGTCGGCGCCTCCGTCAACCTCGGTGCAGGACAATCTGGTTGGTGAGAGCTACCAGATGGCACCGGGTTTCAGTTGATCGTATTTTGAACGGCGGACATGGCGTTCGTCCGGCTCGACAAGCGTTACCATCTGAGGGGACTCATCCGAATCAGAAGGAAAATATATCGCTCCAGCAGGCAAAAAGAGGCGCTTGTTAAAGTCGAAGTTCTGAAGGTCGGCGGCGGAGCGATTGCGAATACGGATGGCGTAGTAAGCGAGGAGGCTGGGAAGAAAACCGAGGCCGACGATCATCAGGGGCCATGCGCCATCGATCGTATCGAGGTAGCTTCCGGGTTCGGAGAAAAAGAGCAGGAGCGTCATCGCTATTATAAAGGCCACGACGCCGAAGATGAAGAACGGCCGGAGGTCGCGTTCGACGCCGCGCAGGCGGGCGGCTGAGCGCTCGTTGGCGACCATGATGCGGGCGGCTTCGCGTATTTCGGTGGCTTGATCGGGCGGCAGACGGTCCAGAAATACGTCGAGAGGAATACGTTCCGGCTGGTCAGTCTTACGTTTGGTCACGGGCTAGTCCTCTGGCAACGGCAGCG
>CAZWCL010000399.1:0-3795 GCA_964632265.1 uncultured Hyphomicrobiaceae bacterium
CGGAACCGAGGCCGGGAATTACCAGCGCGCCGTTGCGCTTTGCCAGTAGATCCTTCACGAAGGCGCGGCGTTGAATCTTGTTCGACGTCTTGTTGGTCGTTGCTGCCATGGTGGGCGCCCCTCAATCCTGTCCGAAGCCTTTGGCGCCGATAATGCGCTGCGAAATCAATACGGCGGTCGAAAAGCCGCCGTTAAAGGCGAGGCCCGCGGCGCCGGCAAACGCGTCACCGACTTCCTCCGGCTTGTCGACCGGGAAACATTTGACACCAATGGCCTCGAGAACGGTTTCGGTGTTGCGCCCCATCTGCACCTGCCATGGATTGAATTCGCCCCATTGGCCACGCATCGTCACGATCATCAGGCACGGCGCACGCATCACCGCGGGAAATCCGAGCGCATTGATGCAATTGCCGACGCCGGAGGACTGCATCGCGATCATAGCGCGCTTGCCGCCGAGCCATTGGCCGGTAACGATGCCCATGCTCTCTTCTTCCGTCGACAGCGTGACGAGCCGTGTCGCCTCGTCCTCCTTGACCATGTTCAGCAGCCTTGTCAGGCCACCATCCGGCACGGAGCAAACCGTCTCGATATTGCGCTTCTTGATCTCGGCAAACACGTCCGATGACCAGTCATGGACCGTCGTCATAAATCCGTACCCTCCGGCGTCGCGGTAACTGCAAGCCCGCACCCTATGCGGCCTCGCCGCGCCCGACAATCGAGGGTCGGATAATGGCGGGGCGGCAAAACTGAAAGCTTCAATAACGCTCCGGTCCCGCGCTACTGCCACCCTATCAAGCCGTCAGCGTCTCGAGTTCCTTGACGATGGCATCGCCCATTTCGGCCGTGCCGACCTCGCGCATGTTGGGCTGCATGATGTCCGACGTACGGAAGCCTTGTGCGAGCACGTTCGAGATCGACTTGTCGAGCATGTCAGCTTCCTCGATCAGGCCGAACGAATATCTGAGTGACATGCCGAATGAGGCAATGGTCGCAATCGGGTTGGCCTTGTTCTGGCCGGCAATATCCGGCGCCGATCCGTGCACTGGCTCATAGAGCGCCTTGCGCGTTCCATTACGTCCGTCCGGCTCGCCAAGCGAAGCGGACGGCAGCATGCCGAGCGAGCCGGTCAACATCGCGGCCGCGTCGGAGAGCATGTCGCCGAACAGGTTGTCGCAAACAATAACGTCGAACTGCTTGGGGTTGCGCACGAGTTGCATGGCGCAGTTGTCGGCCAGTATGTGTTCGAACTCGATGTCCGGCGCGTACTCTTCGTGGACCCGCGTCGCGACCTCGTTCCACAAGACGCCGGTTGCCATGACGTTGCGCTTCTCGGTTGAGTGCAGCTTGCCCGACCGGGCCTTGGCCAAATCGAAGCCGACCTTCACGATACGCTCGATTTCGTGGGTGGTGTAGAGCGTCGTGTCGACCGCGCGCTTTTCGCCGTTCTCGAGCGTCACGATCTCTTTTGGTTCGCCGAAATAGGTGCCGCCGGTCAGTTCGCGGAGGACCAGAATATCAAGACCTTCGACGATCTCGCGACGCAGTGATGACGCTTCGGCAAGGGCCGGATAGCAGATCGCCGGGCGCAAATTTGCAAAAAGGTCCATCTCCTTGCGCAAGCGCAACAGTCCAGCTTCCGGGCGGATCTCGAAGGGTACATCATCCCATTTCGGCCCGCCGACCGAGCCGAACATGACCGCATCGGAGGCCTGCGCCTTGGCGAGCACCTCGTTGGTCAGCGGCACGCCGTGCTTGTCGATCGAACAGCCGCCGCACAGATCCGTCTCGGTCTCGAATTTGACGTTGTTCGATTTCTGATTGAAGAACGCCACGACACGTTCGACCTCTGTCATCGCCTCGACGCCGATTCCGTCACCTGGAAGAAGAAGGATTTTCTGGGTCGTCATGGTGGTCGTGTGCTCCTGTTTTTCGTCCATTGCCGTCTTGCTATCACAAATTGTGACCTCAAGACTCTTTTGATTTCCGGGGCTTAGGCAGCTTTCCGCGCTCTTTGGTCCGGTCTATTTTCTGCTGGTCCGGCGTGCCGCTTTTTTCGCGGGCTTGGGTCGAGATGTCCCGGTCTCCGCGCTCTGTCGCTTTGCCATGTCGGTCCTCAGCCCCATCGCCCGTGCCGGTCGGAAAATTACTCCAGCACGCGCTTTTCGATCACCCGGCCCTCGCTGTCCATCCGGTAGATGATCGGCACGCCCGTCGCGATCTCGAGTTTGACGACTTCCTCGCGGGAGAGACCATCGAGGCGCATCACGATCGAGCGTAGCGAGTTGCCGTGGGCTGCGACCAGGACGTTCCGGCCCGCCTTGATGTCCGGCATGATCTCGGCGTCGAAATATGGGAGCGTGCGCTCAGCGGTATCCTTCAGGCTCTCGCCGCCAGGCGGCGGCGTGTCGAAGCTGCGCCGCCAGATGTGAACCTGTTCTTCACCCCATTTCTCGCGGGCATCATCCTTGTTGAGACCGGACAGGTCGCCGTAGTCGCGCTCATTGAGGGCAATATTGCGCACGATCGCCATCTCAGGCTGGCCGATCTGGCGCAGTATAAGGTCGAGCGTATTTTGCGCGCGGATCAGTTCGCTGGTGTAGGCGCGATCGAACGTCAGGCCTTCGCCCTTGAGCTTGCGGCCGGCGTCGATCGCTTCGTTGACGCCCTTCTCGGTGAGGTCCGGGTCTTTCCAGCCGGTGAAGAGATTCTTTGCGTTCCAATCGCTTTGTCCGTGCCTCACGAGCACCAATACACTCTCGGTCATCTCTCACTGTCCGTCTTATTGTTTCGCTTTGACGCCTCTTTAGCCGAGACCGGCCACGGCCTCCAGCCTCCATCGGCCGATTGGTTGTCGCGCGCCCCGCGCCGCTCAAATCCCCAAAACATCCTTCATGCCATAAAGTCCGGGGCTTTGGCCTTTGCCCCACAACGCAGCTTTGACGGCGCCGCGAGCGAAAATCGCGCGGTCGCTGGCGATGTGCCCAATCGTGACGCGCTCGCCTTCCGTGGCGAAAATCACCTCGTGTTCGCCGACAACACTGCCGCCCCTGAGTGATGCAAAACCGATGTCGCCGCGTTTGCGGGCACCGGTAATACCGTCGCGGCCGCGGTCACTCCGGGTCTTGATGTCGATGCCGCGGCCGGCGGCGGCTGCCGCGCCGAGCATCAGGGCGGTGCCGGAGGGTGCATCGACCTTGTGGCGATGGTGCATCTCCATGACCTCGATATCGAAATCTTCGTCAAGTGCGGCGGCCATCCGGCGCGTCATCTCGGTAATCAGGTTTACGCCCAGGCTCATATTGCCTTCCTTGATGATCACCGCGCGCCCGGCGGCGTCGGCGATTGCCGCCTCGTGCTCCTCCTCGAAGCCGGTCGTACCGATGACGTGGACAATTCCCGCCTCGGCGGCCTGGTGCGCAAACATCGCGCTCGCCGCCGGGCTCGTGAAATCGACGATCGCATCCGCCTTGGCGATTACCGCCGCCGCGTCGCTGCTGACGGCGATGCCGAGCGTGCCAATGCCGCCCAACTCACCGACGTCCCGGCCCACGGCCTCGGAGCCCTCAGGTTCCGTACCGCCGGCCACCACGCATCCAGCCGCCTCGTCGATCGCCCTGATCAGCGTCCGCCCCATGCGTCCCGCCGCGCCCATTACCGCAATCGCCAAATCACTCATGGCGTCGTCCTCCATGTCCTGTTATCCGGCTTGCCCGCGCCGCTGATTTCTTTGATGTTCTGTTTAGCAGGCTGTTGAAGAACTCATGTGGCTCGCGACGCCTGGCGCTTTTTCGCATC
>CAZWCL010000400.1:0-3793 GCA_964632265.1 uncultured Hyphomicrobiaceae bacterium
CGCGTCTGGCCCGGTTGCTGGTGCGCGATGGCCACGACGTTTTGATTGCCGCCCGTGGAACACGGCGCGCAGAAGCGCTGGCCAGCGAGATCGGCGCGCGGGCACTCGCGCTGGATGCCGGCGGTGATCTTTCGGTGCTGGAGAGGGCTCGACCCGACGTTATCGTTGATGCGGCGGGACCATTTCAAACCTACAACGAGGCACCTTACCGGCTTGCGCGATTCGCGATTTCAATCGGAGCGGACTATATCGACCTGGCGGACGATGCACGGTTCTGCAGCGGAATTGGCGCGCTCGACTGTGCGGCACGGGCGGCTGGTTGCCGGGTTATTTCCGGCGCATCGAGTGTCCCAGGGCTGTCGTCGGCGGTGGTCGCTTCACTCGTTGAAGGGCTCGATGCGGTCGAATTGATCGAGAGCGCCATCATGCCGGGCAACAAGGCGCCGCGGGGGGCGTCGGTCATTCATGCGATCCTGGCGCAGGTTGGCGAGCGGTGCCGCGCGTGGCGCGGCGGGCGCTGGATGGATCAGCGCGTGTGGTCAAGCCGGCGGCGCTACGAACTCGCGGCGGGCGACCGGCGTACCGTCTATAATATTCCGGTGCCGGATACAGTGCTCTTTCCCGAATATTTTGCGGCACGCTCGGTGATTTTTCGGGCCGGCATGGAGGTCGGCGTTCTCAACTGGGCGGTAGGCGTTATTGCCTGGATCAAGCGGATGAGGCTCGCGCCACCGGTTCGCTGGCTGGTCAGGCCGTCGCTTTGGGGTGCTAATCTGGTCAGGCCGTTCGGGACCGATCGCGGAGGCATGATCGTCGATGTGACCGGGCGCAGGGACGGGACGCTGGTGCGTCGGCGATGGAGGCTCGTGGCTGAAGGCGGAGACGGCCCGTTCGTGCCGACGGTGACGGCGAGGGCGTTGCTGAGCGGGAGGGAGGCGCCGCTCTCAGGCGCCAGGCCGTGCCTCGGCGAAGTGCCGCTTGACGTGCTGGAAGCCCAAATGCGTGATCTCGACATCGCAACGTCGCGATCCGAAACGGCATTCGAGCCACTGTTCGCGCGGGCTCTCGGCGCACGTTGGAATCGACTGGCGGATCCGATACGCGATCTGCATTCCGTGGTCGACCGGGAGATATATACGGGCGATGCCCACGTGACATGCGGCAGGTCGGTGAGGGCCAGGGTGATCGCGTGGCTGTTCGGCTTTCCCTTGGCCGGTGAATTGGTGCCGGTGACGGTCACGATCACGCGGGAGGGTGATGGTGAGGTGTGGGAGCGTAACTTTTCGGGGCGTCGCTTCCGGTCGCGTCTGACGTATGCGGATAAGGATCTTGTCTATGAGCGGTTCGGGCCGTTTACGTTCGAGCTGAGGCTCGATGTGGATGACGGCGGCGGCCTAGTGATGGCGGTGCGGCGAGGATGGCTCATGGGTGTGCCTCTGCCGAATGCGCTTTTGCCGGCGAGCAACGCGCGCGAAATGGTCGACGAGGCCGGAGGCTTCGTCTTCGACGTGCCAATCGAAGCGCCGCTCGGGACAGGGCTGGTGGTGCACTACCGCGGATCGCTGGCGGGGACGCGGGCGCCACAGCAGGATTTAGTTGCATAGCGGGGCAGGCGCTGCCCAGCGCACGGCTACGACTTGGCAGGGGCCGTTTCGGCGAGGTAGTCCATCGCAGCCTGTACGCCGCCCTTTTGATGGGGAACTGCGGCGAGCGTATAGGACATCTCGACGCCGGAGAGCGCGCCGATCAGCGTCAGATCATTGATATCGCCGAGATGGCCGATGCGGAAAACTTTACCTGCGACCTTCGAGAGGCCGGTACCGAGCGACATGTCGAAGTTCTCGAGAACACAATCGCGGAAGGCATCGGCGTTGTGCCCGTCAGGCATGAGCACGGCGGTGAGCACTGGCGAATAAACCGCTGGCTCAGCGATAAGATTTTCGAGGCCCCAGGCAGCGAGCGCACGCCGGGTCGCCTCGCCGTGACGCTGATGGCGGGCGAAAACGGTGTCGAGCCCTTCCTCATGCAGCTTGTCGATCGCCTCAGCCAGGCCGTAGAGCAGGTTGGTGGCCGGCGTATAGGGGAAGAAGCCGTTGGCGTTGTTGGCAATCATTTCCTCCCAGTCCCAGAAGCTCTTATGGCTGGTGGACTGCTTTGCGGCCGCACGGGCTTTTTCCGAGACTGCATTGAACGAGATGCCGGGTGGCAGCATCAGGCCTTTTTGAGAACCCGAGACCGTGACGTCGACGCCCCATTCATCGTGGCGGTAATCGGTCGAGCCAAGGCCGGAGATGGTGTCGACAAGGAGCAGGGCTGGATGGTTCGCGGCGTCGATGGCGGCGCGCACGGCCTTGATGTCGGAGGTGGCGCCGGTCGATGTTTCATTGTGGACGACTGAGACGGCTTTGATTTCGTGGGCGCCGTCTGAGGCGAGACGATCGGCGATGCGGGCTGGATCGACGCCGTGGCGCCAATCGCTCTCGATGAATTCGGGCTCAAGGCCGAGCTTGCGGGCAAGCTTTTCCCAGAGCGCCGCGAAGTGCCCGCTCTCATACATGAGGACCTTGTCACCGGGGGACAGGACATTGACGAGGGCGGCCTCCCAGGCGCCGGTGCCGGATGCCGGGTAGATGATGACGGGCTGGTCGGTCTTGAAGATGGTCTTGATGCCTGAGAGCACGCGATGGCCGAGCTTCTGGAACTCTGGCCCGCGATGGTCAAGGACAGGCATCGCCATCGCCTTCAGGATGCGATCCGGTACGGGCGAGGGGCCGGGAATCTGCAGGAAATGGCGGCCAGCGATACGCGGCTCATTCGAAGATTGCTGGGACATGGATGGCGCCTTTCGAGCTGCAAAGCGGGTTCTCGGTTGACAGCGATGTAGATTGTATACAATTTGGGCGCAAGAAAAAATTTCGCGCCAATGGGCCAACGCCGCGGTGGCGAGGCCACTGGCAACAGCTGGCGTGGGTGTCGGGCGAACGGCGCTTTCAAGATGATGCGTTGCGTGCGTCCGTCCCAACGATGTTCGCGCCAGCGGACGGCAGCCCCTCCGGCGTGCTGATCAGGCTTTGTGCGGACGAGAAAAACAAGCGATACGAAATATATGAACATTCACGTGCCGCCAAACCACCGCGTTGCCGAGCGCCTGAGAGGCGAGATCGAAGGAGAAGTTTTGTTCGATGCTGCCTCGCGCGGGCGGTACGCGACGGATGCCTCGTTCTACCAGATCGAGCCGGTCGGCGTGGTCGTGCCAAAGCGATTGGACGATGTGGCAGCGGCGCTCGCGATCGCGCGCGAAGAGGGCGTGTCCGTGCTGCCACGCGGCGGCGGGACATCGCAGTCCGGCCAAACCGTCGGGCGCTCGTTGGTGATCGATTTTACGAAGCACCTGAACCGGATCGTCGAGAGCGATTTCGAGGGTCGAGAGGTGGTCGTCGAACCCGGCATCGCGATGGATGATCTCAACCGGCAGATCAAATCCTCGGGGCTTTGGTTTCCGGTCGATGTGTCGACGTCGAGCCGAGCGACGATCGGCGGTATGACGGGTAATAATTCGTGCGGCACGCGCTCGATCCGCTATGGCATCATGCGTGACAATGTCAGGGCCATCGATGCTTGGCTGGCTGATGGCACTGCGGCTCATTTCGGTGAACTCGGAGCAAATTTCGAGCGCGCGAACATGCCCGAAACCGTACGTGATCTGTTCCGCGACCTGAAAGCGCTCGGCAGCCGGGAGGCGGCGCATATCGCAGAGGCGTTTCCCGATGTGTCACGGCGGGTGGGCGGATAC
>CAZWCL010000401.1:0-3786 GCA_964632265.1 uncultured Hyphomicrobiaceae bacterium
CATTGGCGGCTTGAACGGGCGCGGCGACACAAAGCACGGCGGCAGTGATCAGGGCGATACGCATGATGATGGCGGTCCTCTTGATGGTTCTCAATGCGCCATCATGCATGCCGGAACCGCAGCCTCATCACAAGAGACCGGCAAACACGCTTGTGTGAACGCCGCCGCTGCGCTCCGCCCCTCGATCAAAAACCCTGGGTGATGCAACCGAGAATGAACAATACGTTGGCCGTCAGCAGCAGCCAGAACTCGTGCCCGCCGACCACCGGAATGGCCACCCCGAATTTGCTGAGAACACCGACGGCGATCAGGATCACGGCGAGAAGGAACGTCGCGATATGTGGTGGCTTGATCAGGCTCATGTGTCGTTTCCCTTGGTCTGTTGTGCCGGGTTGACCGGCATCGCTTCTTCGGCGCCCCGGCGGCGAATCGCGATGTACACTATTATGACATATTCGGGAGAGGCACATTCGTCGGCGTTGAATGCGAGGCGCCGGCAGGTTCCGCTATGTCGGGCGTCATATCCGGCGCCCGCCATTTCAGTCGAATGACTGATCCGGTGGAGCCCCTATTTGGGTGAAGCCGGCGGTCGGCGTTCGCCAATCCATACCCCGGTTCCTGTAACCACGACCTCGATCGCACCTTCCGTGATGACCGGGTGCGAGATGCGCACTGCAACGACGGCGTCATAGCCCTCGGCCATCGCGCGCTCTTCCAGTCCATCGAGAGCTCGGTCAATTGTCAGGCTCAGCAACTTTTCATAGCGCAGCATTTTACCGCCAATCGTGTTCGTGACCGCTTCGCGCAGGTCCCGCAACACGTTGGCGCCGCTGACCGCGGAGGCGTGCAGCAGCCCGCCATGGCGCATCCCGGTCTCGCCGAGCGTTTCCGTCGTCACCATCGGCAACTTGCGTTCTCTTGGCGGTTCGCTGCGCCTCATCGGCCGGCCCTCAGGTGCTTTTCGCTTTTGAACGCCGGCGCCCGAAGATAAGCGATCTCAGCATCAAAAGAACGACCAGCAGGAGTACGCCGGCTGCGATGATCACGGCGGGATGGCGCTGCCACAAGAGCCATGGCCGCACCTCCCCGTCCCACACCAGCTCGACGTGCCGGATCACCGCGCCGACATTGAGAACATTATGATCCGTCAACATCATCCCGACCGCCGCCGTTTGGTCGCGGCTTGCCACGATCGCATCACGCACACCGGATCTCGCCAGCCGTTGCATCCGCTCGGGACTATTACCGACAACGCGCAGCACGCGTTGTGCCGCAGCCGGCTCAAGGTTGCTGACATACTGCGCCAGCGATGCGAGTTCCTCCCCGTTCAGCGCGCGTGAGAGATTGATCAATTGCGGTTTGTCGAGCTCCAGCAGCGCATTGCGCGCCACCACGCCAAGCGGCGCGACCTTCGAGATCGCGAGCCGGTCGCGCAGTGCTATAATTCGCTCCAGCAGGCGCTTCGAAAGCGTTTTCGGATCGGCGTACTTATGGATGTCCAGGTTGGTGACTGTGTCGATACGGTCGCCGGCGAGTGCCGTCCATGTCAGCGCCTTCGCAAGCGAGCGCTCCTCACGTGCGATTTGCATGCCCGCTTCCGGCATCTTGTTTAACGCGATGTGCAGCGTGCCGTTGTCGAGCCGTTCGCGCACGGCTTCCGGTCCTTCCTTTTCGAGAACAAGTGCAACGATCTCATCGAGTCGTGGCAGCGCGCTCGGAGCTGCGGTATCGAGAAACGCCTTGAACTTTTCATCGCGCGAAGCGATCTGCACGACCTTTTGATGCGCCCGGCGGAAGTCGTGCCAGATATCGACTATTTTGTCAGCCGTGCGCGCCGCCAGTTCATCGAGATGCGCCGCGATCTGCTCTTTAATGGACTTGGCGAGTTCGGCACGCACTTTGTCCTTGCTGCCCTCCGACTTCATTTCCTCGGCCACAATGGGCAGGACGCCGTGCCGGAGGTCCCAGAATTCCTTTGCGATCAGGACCAGCCCGACCCCCCCGGCCACCGCTGAGACCAGCCGGCCAAGCACCGATCCAACGAGCCGCTGGCCCAGCCGCTGCGCCATCCGCCCCATCTGCCGGCGTACGAGCAGGAGCACGGCCCCGGTGATACCCGTACTCGTCTCGAGAAGCACCGTGCCCGTCGTCACAGTGGCTTGGCTTGTTGCCGGATCAATTTCGAACGCCGCTCCCGCATCCCGGTTGACCGAGCGCGCAACCGTCGTCCCGTAGCGCGGTCCGAGATATGCCTTGAGGCAGCGTTGCGCAGGCTGAGCGGCATCCGCTGTCGTCAGCACGATCGCCTGGCCGATTTCCCGGCCGACCTCGCCCGCCAGCCGCTCGAGAGCCGCCTTCATTTCGGCAGAGCGGTACGTCCGCTCAGCGGTCGCCCGCGCGAGTTCCTGCGCCTGCTTGCGGAATGCAAGCGACTTCAGGAGTTCGCTCCAGTCGGTCTCTTCGCGGATTTCCGCGGCCGCTGCGTCCACCCTCTGGTCAACGATCTGGTCAAGTCCGCCAGCGCGCCACTGATCGTTGACGATCGCAAGGTAGTTGATCTGTGCCGTACCTTCACGCAGCGCAGTCAGCGTGATCGACTTGATGGCGCGGCGAAACACCGCCTCATCGGTAGTCTGACAACGCTCGTAATCCTGTCTGCTGAAAGTTGCGCGGCTGTCGCCGCTCGTCTGCGGTATCGCGCCTCGCTCGTTGCGCTGGGCCGGTCCTCCATCGTCCAAACGTGTTGCCGCACGCTCCGGCCTGCTTTGTCCTGCGGCGGATTTTTTGGCCTGCACTGACTGCGCAAGAACCGGCAGCACCTGTGCACTGAACATCACCATAGCACTCAGCAGGGTCACGGCTCTTTTGAGTGGAGACAACGGATCACCTTTGCGTGAATTTCCTGAACTGACGCCACCGGCCGCCGGCAGGCCCGTGGCGTTACATCGGCGACATTGGTGCCAATGTCACCCCACATTGCGGGCTTTTAATGCAGCGGTGCAAATCGACGCCACCGTTCTGACCTGAGCGTTCTAGTCGTTCACTTGTCCCAAAATTCGACAGCGCGACAACCTGACCCAGATTGCAAGAGCAACCTTTTGCGGCAAGGAACGTTAATGGCTCAAAACAGCGTAAAGTGTTAACCGTCCTGTCTAAAAGAGATTTTCAATCGGGCTCGGTTAAATTCAATTGCTGCAGCTTCGGCGTACTGTCGCCGAACATGGTTTTTGAATCAGGGCATCGGGGGCAGTCGGTCATTGAACAAATCTATCAGCCGGTCCCTTCGGTGCGGCATTGCCTGTCACTGACGCGGCGCCCTGTCACGGGTCTGTCCCTGTCGAACAGGCGTTAACCGACAAACCGGTGCACAACATGCATGGCGTCAATCTGACGCCCATTGTTGCCGGGGAGCCGACGGAACGGCCTCTTCGGACGAAAACGAGGAATAAGGATGGGTTGCGTTCTACACAAGCCGCTGATACCACCCGCCGCCGAAGTAATGCACGTGTTCATGAATAATGAGAATGAGCGTAGCTAACGACATGAATGTGCATGGAAATACGCGTGAAGAAAAGGGCCAGTTGCTGCTGCAGGGCGGTCGCACTGGTTTCTTGTTGATGCATGGCCTTGGCGGCACGCCCGTCGAGTTGCGTTTCGTTGCGCAGGGCCTCAACCGGGCAGGCTATACGGTGCTTTGTCCTTTGATGACGGGGCATGGCGGATCGGACTTGATGCTCAGCACGACAACCTGGGAAGATTGGGTGACATCGGCCGACGCCGCGCTTG
>CAZWCL010000402.1:0-3782 GCA_964632265.1 uncultured Hyphomicrobiaceae bacterium
GTTCTGCCAATAGCGGAAAAGGAACGGGGCCAACTCTGGCAAAGCGCTGTAATGGAGATGGGAATCAGTGCCGCGGTTGAACGCCGCACGCAATATTGCGCCCAGTTCGCGTGGGAAGCCGTACGGCATGACAGCTTCGCTCTGGATGATCCCAGCATTGCCATACGAGGTTTCCTCGGCGGGCGGGCGGCGATCGACCAGCGCCACGGCCTTGCCTCGTTGCTGCAGGTGCAGGGCGGTCGAGATCCCGACCATACCGGCGCCTAATACGATGACATCATAGCTGTTGGCGCTCATGGGGCTGCGTCCGTTCTGCTTGCCGTTGGTTAATTGCGATTGGTTTGATCGACGTCGGTTGGATTGGTGGGGGCTGCGTTCGTTCAGTT
Organism: uncultured Hyphomicrobiaceae bacterium; assembly: GCA_964632265.1. Classification (GTDB taxonomy): domain Bacteria; phylum Pseudomonadota; class Alphaproteobacteria; order Rhizobiales; family Hyphomicrobiaceae; genus CAJQQK01. The sequence continues at coordinate 387 of CAZWCL010000402.1, forward strand.
TCCCACTGCGGAAGCTTCTGATGCATTGACCACGGCCAGCCTTCAGGTCACTTGTTTCGCTAGGCAAGCTCGTATCATGAAACAAGCGCTGCCGTCGCCATTGCCGAAAGAGGTTACGATGATCCCGCGTTATTCACGCCCCGAGATGGTCGACATCTGGTCGCCTGAGACGAAATTTCGCATATGGTTCGAGATCGAGGCGCACGCTGCCCAGGCGATGGCGAACCTTGGGACCATCCCGAAGGAAGCGGCCGATGTGATCTGGGAGAAGGGTACAGCCGCCGAGTTTGATATCATGCGAATCGATGAGATCGAGCGAGAGACCAAGCACGATGTCATTGCGTTTTTGACGCATCTTGCCGAACATGTGGGGCCGGAAGCTCGGTTTGTGCATCAGGGCATGACGTCCTCCGACGTGCTCGACACCTGCTTCAATGTGCAATTGGCGCGGGCGTCCGATATTCTGCTCAATGGTATCGACCGGCTGTTGGCGGCGCTTCGCGAGCGCGCGCTTGAGCATCGTGATACGCTGACGATCGGGCGCAGCCACGGGATTCATGCCGAGCCGACCACGTTTGGTATCAAGCTCGCGACGTTCTATGCGGAGTTTGCCCGGGCCCGTACTCGTCTCGAGGCAGCGCGGACAGACGTTGCAACGTGTGCGCTTTCTGGCGCGGTCGGCACGTTCGCCAACATCGATCCGCGCGTTGAAGAATACGTGGCGGAGCAGATGGGGCTGACGCCGGAGCCGGTGTCGACGCAGGTGATTCCGCGCGATCGCCACGCGATGTACTTCGCAACGCTCGGTGTAATCGCCTCATCACTTGAGCGTCTAGCAGTCGAGATACGGCATTTGCAGCGTACCGAGGTGCTTGAAGCGGAGGAGTATTTCTCGCCAGGCCAGAAGGGCTCTTCAGCCATGCCGCACAAGCGCAATCCGGTGTTGACGGAAAACCTCACCGGCCTCGCGCGGATGGTGCGCGCCTTCGCGCTGCCGGCAATGGAGAACGTCGCGCTATGGCACGAGCGTGATATTTCACATTCTTCCGTCGAACGGATGATCGGCCCCGATGCAACCGTCACGCTCGACTTCGCACTTCATCGTGCCGCCGGTGTCATCGAAAAGCTCGTCGTCTATCCAGAGCGCATGCAAGCCAATCTCGACCGCCTGGGCGGGCTACACAATTCCCAGCGCGTTCTTCTCGCACTCACGCAGGCCGGTGTCAGCCGGGAGGACGCCTATGCCAGGGTGCAGCACAACGCGATGAAGACCTGGGAAACCGGCGCCGACTTTCTCGAAAGCCTCAAGGCAGACAGCGAAGTGGTCAGCGTGGTGCCGGCGGCGGAACTCGAGGACATGTTCGACATTGGATACCATACGGCGCAGGTCGACGAGATTTTCAAGCGTGTCTTTGGGACGACTGGCTAAAGCGTGAAAGCGTGGGTAAATCATGGGCGAGCACTTGACGTCTCTTGGTGCGGGCTCGAACGCCCTCATCGTCGGAGCCAGCGGGGGTATCGGGGCGGCGCTGAGGGACGCTTTGCTCGCCGAGAAGAATATTGAACACGTCGTCGCGTGGTCACGTGGGGACGTCGAGGTGTCCCATGAAAAGCTCGCGTGGGATCGGGTCGATATCACTAATGCGGCGTCCATCAAGACGGCAGCCGACAACCTGCCCGACAAACTGCATCTCGTAATCGTCGCGACCGGCCTGCTGCATGATGGCGACCACGGACCGGAAAAGACTTGGCGGGCGCTCGAGGCAGACTGGCTCTTGCAAAATTTCGCCGTCAACACGGTTGGGCCGGCGATGGTCGCACGTCACGTACTCGGCCATTTGCCGCGCAATGAGCGCACGGTTTTCTCGGCGATCTCGGCACGTGTCGGCAGCATATCGGATAATCGGCTCGGCGGTTGGTACGGCTATCGCGCCTCGAAGGCGGCGCTTAACCAGATCATTCGAACGCTTTCCATCGAACTCGCACGAACGCACGACAACGCGGTCTGCGTCGGTCTGCATCCGGGTACCGTCGATACTGCGCTATCCGATCCTTTTCAGGCAAACGTGCCGGACAACAAGCTCTTCACGCCGCAGCGCGCTGCGCGGCACTTGCTCGATGTTCTGGATGGCTTGACGCCGGAGGACAGCGGCGGGCTGTTTGCGTGGGATGGCGAGAGGGTGCCCTACTAAGGATTGCAGCTTCTGGGAATGAGCGGTCGACGGAGCTGGTCGCGCCACGAAACGACAAGCGGCAAATCTGAACGGCCAACTGCGGCGTTACCGAAGATGCGTCAGACAAAGAAATATCTTCCAACAAAGATGTGCCGTGTTTGCCGGCGGCCGTTCGCATGGCGGCGAAAATGGGCACGGGTCTGGGATGATGTCAGGTACTGCTCACAGCGTTGCCGACGGCGGCGGTTCGAGGTTGCGAGCTCAGCGAAACTGGAGCGAGCGCCGTGAGCATACGCAATCTCATCTTGATCCTTGGCGATCAGCTCTCGGCCGGGATTTCGTCGCTGCGCGAGGGTGACAAGACGCGCGACCGCATTCTGATGGTCGAGGTTCGCGATGAGGCGACGTATGTCCGCCATCACAAAAAAAAGATCGCGTTCGTCTTTTCTGCCATGCGCCACTTTGCCGAGACGCTTGGCAACGACGGCTGGACGGTCGACTACGTCAAGCTCGACGACGACGCCAATACCGGGTCGTTCAGTGGCGAAGTCCAACGCGCGGTCAAGCGTCTTGAACCAGACGGCATCATCGTGACCGAAGCCGGTGAATGGCGTGTCCAGGAGATGCTCGAGGCTTGGCAAGACGACCTTGGCCTATCGGTTGAGATACGCACCGATGATCGTTTCATTGCCGACCACGAGACGTTCCGTAAATGGGCCAAAGGGCGCAAAGAGCTGCGCATGGAGTACTTCTATCGCGAGATGCGCCGCAAAACGGGCCTTCTGATGGACGGCGACGAACCGGCCGGAGAGCGCTGGAATTTTGACGCGGACAACCGGAAATCAGCGAAGTCCGATCTCCTTATGCCGGACCCGCGGCGCATCGAGCCTGACGACACCACGCGGGAGGTGCTCAATCTGGTTGCGTCGCAGTTTGGCGATCATTTCGGTGATCTCGAACCGTTCTGGTTCGCGGTGACGCAAGACCAGGCCGACGCGGCGCTCGACCAGTTTATCGGCGAAGCTTTGCCGCAGTTTGGCGATTATCAGGATGCGATGCTGATGGGGGAGAAATTCCTCTATCACTCATTGCTGTCGTTCTACATCAACGCGGGGCTGCTCGATCCGCTCGAGGTCTGCCGACGGGTCGAGGCGGCATACGAGGCCGGCGACGTGCCGCTCAATTGTGCGGAAGGCTTCATCCGCCAGATTATCGGGTGGCG
>CAZWCL010000403.1:0-3780 GCA_964632265.1 uncultured Hyphomicrobiaceae bacterium
TTTTCGGGCACTTCGGAGCTTGCGACGTCTGCCATACTGTCATGTCCGGATGAATTCGTGCTGATGCGACGGCGTTAACGAAGACGCCGGTTTGCGTCGTTAGGTGGTGTTACCTATCTATAAGCCAATCCGGACGATCGCAGAACACCATGACATGATCTAGACGAGGCCGCCGATGTTTCAATTCCTGAAGAAGCCCGATATGCCGTCGCCAGAACGTGCGCTGCCCGGCCGGGCGACGCCTATTGCAACGGCTGAGCGCCATTATGTATTCGACCGCCCTCTCCAGCCGCCTTATCCGGAGGGTGTTCAGGCGGCTGTTTTCGGGATGGGGTGCTTCTGGGGCGCGGAACGCATGTTCTGGAAACTGGGACCGGATAAGGTTTGGATCACGGCGGTCGGCTATGCGGCGGGCCACACGCCGAACCCCACTTATGAGGAAGTTTGCAGCGGCCATACGGGGCACAATGAGGTCGTTCTGGTTGCCTATGATCCGTCGATGACGTCCTATGAAGAGTTGCTCAGAGTGTTTTGGGAAGGTCACGATCCGACCCAGGGGATGCGGCAGGGCAATGATGTTGGTACGCAGTACCGCTCTGGCATCTACACGGCGACCGATGAGCAGCACAGGATTGCAGCGGAATCGCAGGAGGCGTTCCAGTCGCGGCTAAGTGATGCGGGTTACGGTGGGATCACCACCGAAATCAAGGAAGCTGGACCCTTCTACTTTGCCGAAGACTATCACCAACAATATCTCGCGAAGATTCCGCATGGTTATTGCGGCCTGGGCGGAACCGGCGTGAGTTGTCCGGTCGGGGCCGGCGTGGCGCAAGGCTGATCAACCGGCTAAAGTGCGAATATGAAGTGGAAGCCGTTGGAAACCAATTGCCTGGGGACTAGCGGCTGGAGACGACGCGGTCGGTATCCGATGCACGGATGCTATGATTGCCCGATGTCATAATTTCCCCCGCAGGTCGAGCGGCCAGCACGGTCCAGTCGTTTTGATGATGTTGGAGTGATGCTGTCCTTCACCCGGCTCATCGCTCGATGCTTGCGTTTTGCCGCGCCAGTCGTTGCCGTAAAAGGTAGCCTTGGACGATGGATTATGCCGCGAGCGCGGCGTTGGATGTGATGGGCTTTTGAGATGTCCGCGCCCTCACATTGCGGCGCTGAAGACTTTGTCGACGACATGCATCCGGCGGTGCCGTGTCCAAACCGCGGGAGTAATACGAAATACGCTTTAGGTTGCCTTTTCCCGAGCGGGTGGCGGTTCCTTGCATCCGCGCGGGAACTCGCTTAACCCGCCACTTGATCGATCGGACGCAGCCTCCCGAGCGCCGTCTGCATCGGCGCTCTCTTAACGTATCGAATCCTCACGAGCCCTATATGCCTATACCTCATACCCAACGCCGGACGTTTGCTATCATCTCGCATCCGGATGCGGGTAAGACGACGTTGACCGAGCGCCTGCTTGTCGCTGGCGGTGCGATCCATCTGGCAGGTGCCGTGAAGGCCCGGGGGCAAGCGCGCCGTGCCCGCTCGGACTGGATGAAGATCGAGCAAGAGCGAGGCATATCCGTCACGTCGTCGGTCATGTCGTTCACTCATCGCGACCTGCAATTCAACCTACTCGACACGCCGGGCCACGAGGATTTCTCGGAGGATACTTATCGTACGCTGACAGCGGTCGACTCGGCGATCATGGTGATCGACGCGGCGCGCGGGATCGAGAGCCAGACGCGGAAGCTCTTCGAAGTGTGCAGGCTGCGCGATATTCCGATCGTGACCTTCATCAACAAGGTCGACCGGGAGGGACGCGATCCGTTCGAACTGCTCGATCAGATTTACGATGAGCTACAGCTCGACATAGCACCGATGGTCTGGCCGATCGGCATGGGAGGCCGGTTCGAAGGGTTGTACGATGCCCGCACGGACACGTTTCTGACGAGCGGCAATAATGAAAGGGGTTACTTCGACACGACCATAAAGTTGGACGGTCTCGATGATCCAAAGCTTGACGCGGCGGTGAGTGATGAGGAGGTGCTCGCGGCAGCCCGTGAAAGCCTCGAATTGGCACTCGGCGGCTACAGCCAGTTCGATGAAACATCATATCGCGAGGGGCATCTGACGCCGGTCATCTTTGGCAGCGCGCTGCGTGATTTCGGTGTCGGCCCGCTACTCGACATCATCGCGGATCATGCACCTCCCCCGCGACCCAGTCCGGCGCAGCCGCGCCCTATTGAGCCCGTAGAAAAAGACGTGACGGGGTTCGTGTTCAAGGTGCAGGCCAACATGGACAAGAAGCATCGCGACCGCATCGCGTTCATGCGGCTGTGTTCGGGTGATTTCAAACGCGGGATGCGGTTGCGGCAGGTGCGAACCGGCAAGGACGTTCAGGTGCACAGTCCGATTATTTTTCTGGCGCAGGACCGTGAAATCGCTGAAGAGGCGGGCGCAGGTGATGTCATTGGTATTCCGAACCACGGAACTATCCGAGTCGGTGACACCTTTACCGAAGGCGAAGAATTGCGTTTTACCGGGCTGCCGGTGTTTGCTCCGGAAATCCTGCGCCGTATCCGGCTGGTGGACACAACACGCATCAAGCAGATGCGGCAGGCCTTGCAGGATCTCTCCGAGGAAGGCCTTGTGCAGATTTTCAAACCGGATGTGGGGACTGGCTGGATTGTCGGGGCGATCGGCCCGCTGCAGCTGGATGTCGTCGCCGACAGGGCGCTGAACGAATACAATGTCAAACTCGAGTTCGAGCCGACGAACTACACGGCGGCGCGATGGCTGGCGGCTGACGATCCGGCGGACCTCAATAAGTTTATCAAGTCGAACCTGAACCAGGTGCTGTCAGACCGGGACGGCGATCCGGTCTATCTTTCGGCCGGGGCTTGGGATCTCAGTTTTAAAGAGCAGAACAACGAAGCAATACGGTTTCTTAAGACGAAAGAGCTGACTTGAGACCAATTCCGGCACGGCCGGAACTGGTCAGGGGCACCCATGAATTGAAGGGCGCAGTTCAGGCAGGTCAAACCGACAGGCTGCGTTGACCGTGTGAGCTCAGGGAGCGGCCCAATTCGACTATGCGATCCTTGACCCTCAGCCGCTGCCTTTTCAGAGACTGGAGGCGCAACATGTCAGGTTGGGGGCGCCCAGCCTCTTGCTGAATTTTGGCGTCGATGATCCCCTTGCGTGTTTTCAAGGCATTCAAGCGAGCAAACATTCCGAGGTCTCCATTGTTGCATCTGTCGACACTCTCAAGATGGTGCGCCACCCCGTGTCAGTGAAATCGAAAATCGCAGAATAGCTGATAGGAATTGCCGATTGCGAGAGGCGGTTCTGATCGACAGATTGATCGCTGAAGCCGATTATGCGCCAAGCCACAAACGATTGGCGCGGCCGTCAGTAAGCTCCCATTTGATCAAAACGAAGCCGGTCTCGTAACGATGTCGGCAAGGTTACTGATGGGAGTTCAGGTCCTGTGTTTCCTTTCCAAGCTTTCACTTCAAGTGCGCGGCTCATGCATAGCTCCAACATATCGGAGTTGGAGGACGCGATGCGCGACACGCGCGATCAAGCCCGTAGGATGGGCGAGAAGCGTGTCCGCTGGTGTGTTCCTCGCGCGGCTTCGCCAGGCGGGGCGCTAGCAGTCACCGCAGAGGTGCACACAATAACGGCGCCGGCGTCGCCGCTACCAGACTTGCCGGAGCCGGCTTCCGACGCAAAAGGCCGGTGCCATAAGCAGCTTGATACGGTTGCCTGAGACGCCTCTAT
>CAZWCL010000404.1:0-3760 GCA_964632265.1 uncultured Hyphomicrobiaceae bacterium
CGGGCTCTGGTTTACTAGTTTCGTGTCGGTTGCGGTGGCGCGTGACGACTGGATCGGGTGGATCGCGAAAGGACTCGCGGCGTTCATTGCGCTCATGGTTATCGTGCTCGCGCTTCGCGAAATTATGGGATTGTTCAGGCTGGCGCGGCTCGGTTCTCTGCGGCGAGACGCGGAAACAGCATTCGAGACTAAGGACGGGGGAGAAGAAAAGAATGTCGTGCGGCGTCTCAAGGGGTTGGTGGTGGGACGGCCGGCCTACCGGTGGGCGCTTGCGGCGTTCCGCGAGCGGGAACGGCATCAGACGAAGCCGGGGGACTTGCTGAGGCTTGCCGACAGTGTGCTGCTCAGGGATGCGGACAATGAAGCGCGCCGCGTGATTTACGAATCGGCGCGCCGGGTCGCGGTGGTCACCGCCGTCGTGCCGATCGCGTTTCTGGCGATGCTGTTCGTTCTTTATGAAAACCTCCGGATGGTGCGGCGCCTGGCTGCGACCTATGGCGGCCGGCCGGGGGTGCTTGGCGGCTGGCGGCTGTTGGTGAGGGTTGTGTTTCACATCGCGGCGACCGGGGCGATTGCGCTAACCGACGATTTGTTCGGTCAGTTTCTCGGTCAGGATATGATCCGGCGGTTGTCGGCGAGGCTCGGCGAAGGGGCGTTCAACGGCGCACTGACGGCGCGGCTCGGGATCGTTGCGATCGAACTGGTGAGGCCGTGTCCGCATATCGCTGTCAAGCCGCTGCGCGCACGCCATGTGATCCGAGAGCTGTTTCCGGAGTTCTCGGTTGGCGGGTTGATGGGACGCGGTAGCGAGCGGAGTGGCGGCTAGATCATTTCCGGTTTCGTTGCAGACCGTTCATAAACGGAGCCGTCGCCGGCTAAACTGGAAAAAATGATCCACTCTAATAGTGTAGAGCCGGACTACCGACCCAAGGGGTGGCGCGGCCGCCGCGGCAACGGCGTCGCGGGCAGCACATAGCTCAGCTCACGGCGCGCCGCCGGCATAGGGTTTGAGGCAGGCCCAGACGGTGCGGTGATGGGGGACGGGGATGGCGTGTTTTTCGCCGAGGTGCGCGATAAGACCAGAAAAACTGCCAACTTCCATGCGTTTGCCGGCGGCCAGGTCGAAGTAGGCGGAGGCGTACATGGAGGGTGGAAAACTATCGAGGGTGGCAAGGGACCGGTCGATGACATCGGCGCCGACGGTGACGCCCTCGGCTGTGGCGATGGCGATAACCTCTTTCATCATGTCGGTGGCGAGGCGGCGCAGGTCCGGGTCGGCGTAGACCTCGCCAACCGGGCGTCGGGTCAACGATGTCAGTCCGGCATTGGTCGCAAGGAGGACAAATTTTTCCCAAAGGACGCGGGCGATGTCGTCGCTGATTTCCATCGTGAAGCCAGCGCTGCGGCCGGCCTCTGCGAAGGCCTCAAGGGCGGCGGGACGTGTGCCGTCAAGGGGGCCGAGGACGAGGCGGTTGGGGCCGTTTCTGGTCTCGACGACGCCGGGGGCCTTGATGGTGGCGCTGTCGTAGGCAGCGCCGCCGATGATGTGGCCGCGGCCTATGACATCGGCGATGCGAGCCGGGCCGTCGACACCGTTCATAAGTGAGACGACGAGGGTGTCGTCGCCGACGACCGGCGCGACAAGGCGGGCGGCGGCTTCGGCGTCGTAGAGCTTGACACAAAAGAGAACGACGTCGGCGGCGCCTTCGAGCGAGGCGGGGTCGTCGGTGGCCTGGGCCGGGGCGATGCGCTGGTCGCCGTCCGGATGTGTCAATAAGAGGCCGTCACGCCGGATGGCGGCGAGGTGGGCGCCACGGGCGATGAAGGTGACGTCCTGGCCGGTGAGCGCGAGGCGGCCACCGTAGAAGCCGCCCATGCCGCCGGTGCCCATGACGATGATGCGCATGATGTGAGATTTCCTTGATCGATGGTTGATGACTGTGGGGCGGGGCCGCCGGGGGCTATGGGGCCGTGGCCAGTGTGTAGGCGAGATCGCAAGCCCGGCGAAACTGGTCGAGATCGATCCATTCGTCGATGGTGTGGACCTCGTTTTGGCCGGCGCCGAAGGTGACGGTGGGGATGCCGTGGCGGACGATCCAGTTGGCGTCAAGACCGCCGTTGGCTGCGCGTACGTCCGGGGTGAGGCCGATGGCCTCAACGGCGGCTGAGGCGCGCTTGATGACGGGGGCCGTCTCCTTGAGGCGGAAGGCGTGATAGACGGTGTGCGCGGTGAACTTCACGCGGCCGGTTTTGCCATCGGCGTTCGTGACCGATTTGGCGGCCTGCTGAAATGCCGACTTGTAGGCGGCGGTAATCTCTTTGCAGAATTGCGGATCGTGGCTGCGACTTTCACCCGAGACGCGGACGTAGTCTGTGACGACGTTGGTGGCATCGCCGGCAGGGCGCCCGTCATGGCCGGCGACACGGCCGACGTTGCTGGTGCCGGTCCTGCCGCCTTTTTCGATTTTGCCGAACCAGCCGTCGCGATGGATGGCGGCGAGGGCTTCAGCGAGAATGAGGGTGGCGCTGATGCCGCGTTCGGGCGCGCCGCCGGCGTGGGCGGCGCGGCCAGTGATTTCGGCGCGCCAACTATCTGCGCCGACCGCGCCGATGACGACGGCATTGGCGTGGCGACCATCAAAATTGAAGCCTATTTTGGCGCCGCCAAGCAGACCCTTGTCGATCAGGCGGGCGCCCCACATACCGCTTTCCTCGCGCACTGTGAACAAAAGCGTAAGGGGGGGATGGTCGGGTTTGTGTCGCGCCAATTCGGCGGCGAGCGTGACGAGTACCGCACAGCCTGTGCGATTGTCACCGCCGAGGGCGGCGGTTTTGGCATCGTTGGTGATCTTGTTGGAGTGTAGCTTGGGGCGGGCGCCGGCGGCGAGCGGTACCGTGTCGAGATGCGTCATGAAGAGGCGGCGGGGCGCCGCTTTGAGGCTGCCGCGGCCGGGCAGGGTGACGATGAGGTTGCCGGACTCGCTGGGTACGGGGATTTCTTTGTGGACGGCGTCGAACTTCATGGCGCGCTTGGCAATGCCGGCCTCGTTCAGGGTCGTCGCTATTTCGTGGCCGATGGCGGCTTCTCTGCCGGTGATGCCTTCTGTGCCGAGGAAGCGCATCAAACGGTTAGTGGCGGCGTCGTGATCGATCATAAGGCTGGGTCCAGTCGGGCGGATGGGTCGGCCGGGTTGGTCCGCCGAAATGACGGGTCAACGTAAGCAAGCCTACCGGTTTCGACTGGCGTGGGCCAGCGTTCAGGGGCAGATCTGGTCAGGGTTCCCGCGGCAGACTGGTTTTGGTGCGGGCGCGATGAGTGGCGCGCCGCCGAGAACGCGCTTGACCAGGCGTTCCATGGTGAGTGCTGTCGTGGTGACGGGCCGCGTCATGGCGTGGACCAGACGGGGGGACGTTATAAGCTTGGGTATAGCCGCGAATGAGGCGCGCAGAGTGGCCGGCGAGGTTGCGGCCGGCCGGGTTTTTGCCGGACCGCGATGGGTGATCAGGGCTGCGAGGTTTTGGCTGGTGCGTGCCAGCCGCTTCCCGGGCGCCGCGACGAAAGGCAGTTTAAGCCGGCGCTTGGTGCGAGCGTGCTTCAGGTTGGCCAGACGACGCTGATAGGCGCGCAGCATCGGCAGGCCCTCGCGACCACGATGACGGACGACCCGCAGGCGTGGGACGGCGCGCTTTACGATCGTTGCGACAAGGATTCCGGCTTTGTGCTGGAGCGGTGTGACGCGTCCGGAGCGGTTGTTTGCAA
>CAZWCL010000405.1:0-3752 GCA_964632265.1 uncultured Hyphomicrobiaceae bacterium
CAGCGGCGGTATAGACGCCTTCGGTGACGGCGCGGCGCTGGCCGAGTATTTGGTCAAGGGACCGGCCCTGACCGAGGGCGCGGCCGAGCGACATGTTGCGTGACTGCGGACTGCCGCAAGTCAACAGAAGGTCGCCGAGGCCGGCGAGGCCCGCCATCGTCTGAGGTGCGGCGCCGAACACGGCGGCGAAGCGGTTCATTTCGGCAAAGCCGCGGGTTACCAGGGCGGCGTGGGCACTGGCGCCGAGTTGGCGTCCTTCGACGATGCCGGCCGCAATCGCAAGAACATTCTTTATGGCACCGCCGAGTTGCACGCCGACGATGTCGTTGGTCCAATAAAGACGCATGGTGCGCGAGCCGAGTGCCCGGGCAATGCGCTCGCCGGTCTGCTCGTTTTCGCAGGCGACGGTGAGGGCGGCCGGCAGTGAGCGGGCGACATCGGCGGCGAAACTTGGGCCGGAGAGCGCCGCGATAGTGGCGGAGGGTACAGCTTCACTCAATGCCTCAGCGAGCAAACGGCCGGTGGCCTGCTCGATGCCTTTCGAGCAGATGACCCACGGGGCGGCCTTGTCGAGGTGGCGGGCGAGGTTTTCTGCGATGGCGGCGAGATGTTGAGCGGGGGTTACCAGAAGGCAGAGATCGCATAATGCGAGATCGGCAAATTCGCCGGTGGCGGTAAGGTTCTGGGCGAGGGCGATGCCGGGAAGAAATACGCTATTGGTGCGATGGTCGTTGATCTCGACGACAGTGTCGTGCTCGTGCGCCCAGATGGTGACGTCGAGACCGTTGAGCGCGAGGCTGTGTGCCAGCGCGGTGCCCCAGGCGCCGCCGCCGACGACGGCGATGTTGCCGAAGAAGAAATCCTCCGGTGAGGTCGTCTGTGTCGTCTGTGCAGACATGGGCTCGTCCCGTTTCCTGCTGGTTCACCGCTTGTGTGTTGTAGACCGCGCGGGCGGCTGACGCCGCTACGCCTGTGGTTCATGCCTTGGGGCCGTGTTTGCCACCGCCGACAAGCGGTGGTGCATCGCCGTCGAGCGGCCAGCGCGCGCGAGGTGCAACGGCGATTTCGCTTGTCAGCCCCCGTGCGTAGCGCTCAGCGCCGGCCCACGCAATCATGGCGCCATTGTCTGTGCACAGGGCGGGAGGCGGAAAGATAGCCGAAACGCCGAGGCCACGCGCCAGTTTTTCAATCGCTGCGCGCAGGCGTTTGTTGGCTGCGACGCCGCCGGCGATGACGATCGGGAGGTGGCCTCCGGTTTGCTTGGCCGCGATGCGGTGTGCGCGGGCGACGCGATCGACGACGCTTTCACAGACGGCTGCTTCGAAGCTCGCGCTAAGATCGGCAATGGTGGCATCGTCAAGAGGGGCGTGACGCTCGGCTTCGCGTCTGACCGCGGTCTTTAGGCCGGCGAATGAGAAATGCGGATCATCGCGGCCCTTGAGCGGCCGGGGAAAGGGGAAGCGTGCGGGATCGCCGGTGAGGGCGGCGCGTTCGACCGCGGGGCCACCGGGGAATCCAAGATCGAAGATTTTCGCTGTCTTGTCGAAGGCCTCGCCAAGGGCGTCGTCTATGGTGGTGCCGATGCGGTGGTACTCGCCGACCGCGCGGACATTCAGCGTCTGGGTATGGCCGCCGGAGACGAGAAGGAGCAGATAGGGCGGCGTCACCTGATCGGTCAGCCCGGCTGTCAGCGCGTGGCCTTCGAGGTGGTTTACGGCGACTAAAGGCCGTCCGTGAGCAAGGGCGAGCATCTTGGCGAATGTCAGCCCGACGATCAGGCCACCGATCAAGCCGGGGCCGGCCGTTGCCGCAAAGAGGTCAATGTCTTCCAAGTCGACGCCGGCAGAAACGAGTGCCTCGCAGGTTATGTCACGGATGCAGTCGAGATGCGCGCGGGCGGCAATTTCCGGGACAACGCCGCCGAACGGGCGGTGCGCCTGCCACTGGGAACGGACAACATTGGAGATGATCGCACCGCGGCCATCGCCGTAGCGGCGGACGACGGCGACGGCCGTCTCATCGCAACTTGTTTCGATGCCGAGGGCGAGAATCTCGTCTTGCGCCGGGTTGGCCGGCTTGCATGCTGGCTTACGTTGGTCCATGCGTCGTTTTGCATGTCTTGCTAACATTTGCCAACCGAGAGTTACGCGGTGAGAGTGTGGTGCCCGATGCGGGGGCGCACTCAGCTGGTTCCGGCGTCAATAAGGAGAACTACAATCCATGATCCGTATCGGTACGCGTGGCTCGTTACTGGCACTTAGGCAAGCGCATGAGGTGGCTCGGCGGCTCTCGGCGGCCCACGATCTCAACGAAAAGGATCTCGAAATCGTCGAAATCCGCACCTCCGGCGACCGCATTCAGGACCGGCCGCTTTCGGAAGTTGGCGGCAAGGGGCTGTTTACCAAGGAAATCGAAGACGCGCTGTTCGATGGCCGTATAGATGTTGCGGTGCATTCGCTAAAGGATGTCGAAACCGTCATTCCGGAAGAGACCGAACTCGCTGCGGTATTGCCGCGGGAAGACGTGCGGGAGGTTTTCATAAGCCGTAAATATAAGAGTGTGGACGAGATGCCTGAGGGCGCAAGGCTTGGCACATCGTCGCTGCGCCGCCGTGCGCAGGCTTGCGCGACGAACCCTGGTATCGACCTGGTCGATTTTCGCGGCAACGTGCAGACTCGGCTTCAAAAGCTCGCCGACGGCGTGGCGGATGCGACGTTCCTCGCGCGGGCCGGTCTCAATCGGTTGGGTATGAATGAGCCGTTTTTTCATGATGTCGCGGTGGAGAACATGCTGCCAGCGATCGCGCAAGGCGCGGTTGCCTTACAGATACGGCGCAGCGATACGGCGTCGCGCAACGCCGTAAGCGTTCTGGATGATGCGACCACTGCATGTTGTGTCGAGGCGGAACGCGCTTATCTGGCGCGGCTCGATGGTTCGTGCCGAACGCCGATCGCGGGATATGCCGAGATCTATGGTAATGATTTCCGGTTCCGGGGGGAGGTGCTTGGTGCAAACGGTGCGCGGCGGCTCAGGGTTGAGCGGCGTGGTGATGTGCAGGGGGCCTGTGCTCTCGCCGTCGAAGCGGCCGATGAACTGCTGGCCGCCGGCGCGGGTGAACTTTTGTCGGATGATGCCTGAAACCGGCGCGGGCGGACGCCATCATAGGGAAGCGTGACTATGCATTTATGGGTGACGCGACCAATCGAGGATGCCGGCCAATTGCGTGCGCAATTGATTGCACGGGGGCATCAGGTATCACTCGAGCCGCTACTGCGTGTCGAATATACCAACGAAGATGATATCGAACTTGAAGATGCGCAGGCCCTGATCGCCACGAGCCGCAACGCACTACGTGCTCTGGCGGGCCGGCCCGAGGAAGCTGATTGCAAGCGATTGCCACTGTTTGTGGTGGGGCGCGGCACGGCTCAGGTGGCTCAGTCGATGGGATTTGAGACGGTGATCGAGGGACCGTCAAACGCCGGGGCCCTGCTCGGGTTGATACTGAATATCGCCAACGTAAATGACGGTGCGCTGATCCATCTGTCGGCGGAAAACGTTGCCTACAACCTGTGCGAAGAGTTGCGGCACCTTGGTTATCATGTTTTCCAGCCGGTCCTCTACCGGACCGTGAAGGTAACTTCACTTAGCGATACTCTACTTCGGCAGCTGCACTCAGGATCTATCGACGGTATTCTTCTTTTCTCGGGGCGGACGGCGGATGCTTATGTAGAAGCAGTAAACCATGAAGAGAT
>CAZWCL010000406.1:0-3746 GCA_964632265.1 uncultured Hyphomicrobiaceae bacterium
TCACCGCATATCTACCTTTGGTGGTCAGTTCCATCGGTACTCTCGGAGCCACTCTACTTCGCTTCAGGTTCGTGTCGCGTGGAAAACTCATACGAAGTGGTTAGCACCACCTCGATGTTGCACATGTGTAAATCCCGACCGCTCTTGTCAAGATTTAAATTGGCGATAACCGAGACGCTGCTAGCGTTCTCGATCGCTGAGCAGCCATATGCCGGGCAGTTCCGCCCAAAAATCTCGTTCAACCGCGAAACTTCGTCCATTAGGCTTGCGCCGACGCAAACGAACGCGCATCACGCTGAGTCAACGCCTAATATCCTGAAAAATCGCGCCGCCGCGTCATCATCGAGGACATCCATGCCTGAACTCATCATAAATGGCCCAGCCGGCCGCCTCGAAGCCCGCTATCACCACGAAACGGCAAGCGATAGCCCGATCGCCATGATCTTGCACCCACATCCGCAGTTCGGCGGCACGATGAACAATCAGGTCGTTTATCACCTCTATTATACGTTCGTGCAGCGTGGCTTTTCCGTCTTGCGCTTCAACTTCAGGGGGGTCGGCCGCAGTCAGGGCTACTTCGACAACGGGCCGGGTGAACTTTCCGATGCGGCGACAGCGTTGGACTGGCTGCAAATCGCAAAGCCGGATAGCAAGGCTTGCTGGATCGTCGGCGTATCGTTCGGCACTTGGATCGCGATGCAGCTTCTAATGCGGCGTCCGGAGATCGACAGTTTCATCTGTGTGGCGCCGCCTGCCAACCTTTACGACTATTCTTTCCTTGCTCCCTGTCCGGCCTCTGGCTTGCTCGTCAACGGCGAGCGGGATCGCGTCGTGCCTTCTGCTTCTGTCGCCGAACTTGCTGCCAAGACGAAAGTCCAGAAGGGGATCATTTTGCAGCACGACGTCATACCCGAAGCCAACCACTTCTTCGAGGGTGATGAGCAGATGGCTGCACTTCAAAAATCAGTCGGTGACTACGTCGACACGCGAATGGTCGGTATTCTGGCCAGCAAGCAGGACGACTGAACCAAAATCGTTAGCCGATCGATGAAATGACCTGACTGAAATTTCTTCGATTGGTTCGGTCATGAGGGGCGGTCATGGTCGCTGAACAGCGTCCAGCGCAAAGCGTCGTAATAAGGGCCAAAATCAGCAGGTTTCGACGGAACACTGTGCCATCACGTGTGTTGCCAAAACGAACGCGCGGAGCCTCTTCCTCGAAGGGCCGAGCCGCTACTTCCGGTTTGATCACTTTCAGTAACGGCGGGGTTCTTTGAGCGACCTCCTCGCGTTCGTGAGATGCGTGTGCTCCGCGCACACGGCCGCGCTACTGATTGCAAGGGAGCATCGCCATGGCTGACCGAACCCCAACCTATTACCAGATCGGACGAACTCGCCCCTATCACTATGGAGGGTACAATCCGAATCCGTCCCGTCTCTACAGTCCCAAACCATCCCGTCTCTTCCAGCACGTCCAATCTGAGATGGAAGATATGATTGATCGCCTTCAGCGCTCGTGGTCGGAAGATGATCCGCACGACCAGAATGCGGATGACGGACGTCAACCGGTGGGCGGCGACGGCGGGGAAGATGATTTCTCGCGCAGTCTCAACCAATGGGCGCAATCACCGCAGGTCGACTTCGAAGACGACGAAGCCGCCTACTTCATTTCGGTCGAGATGCCAGGCACGAAGGCAGAGGACCTCAACGTCGAAATTTCGGAGAACGTCCTGCGTATCAGCGGTGAAAAGCGCCAGCGCCGCGAAGACAAATCATCGGATCGCAGCGTGCGTGAACGCCGCTATGGCAGATTCGAGCGGACCATCCGTCTGCCAAAAAATATCAACGAGGATGAGATCGAGGCATCCTTCGAGGATGGTGTTCTCGATATTATGATACCCAAATCCGAAACGGCAATACGCTCGCGCAAGATCGAGGTGTCGAGTTCGTCGGCGTCAGCCAATCCTCGTGTGGCGCAGGAGGGGGAGAGGTCGGCGTCGCCCGGAAATGGAAATAATGGCGCTTCATCATCATCGGGGACGACGAATACGACCACTTCGACACCGCCGAGTTCGCACGCCTGATCAGTCCCTTGCGCTCTCAAAAGAGCGTCACGAAGCCGGTGGAGGACGCCCGGCGCGGGCCAGCACTCCGCCGGTCATGGCATTTTGGACGCCCGTTGTGCCCGGATAGGTGATGACAAGGCCACGGAGGCTTCGGACCGCCAGGTAGGCCCAAGCTTCTGCCTCGATGGCGTCCCCGTCGAGGCCGACCTCTTCGGCACTACTGACGCGTCCCTCAATGCTTTTTCGCAACGCCGCCATCATGGCGGCGTTGCGCCGGCCACCGCCTGACACGATCCAGTGCTCCGGGGTGTCGGCGGCGAACGCGGTGGCAGCCGCTATCGCCTCAACAGTGAACGACGTTAGGGTGGCCGCTCCGTCAGCCAATGAGAGCGTTTTGAGCGCGCCGGCATCGAAAGCGTTGCGATCAAGCGATTTGGGCGGCGGCACGTCGAAATAGGAAGTCGACATCAAGCCCGCCAGGATCGTGCTGTCGACACGTCCCGTCAGCGCCAGCTGGCCGCCATCATCGAACGGTCCACCATCACGTGCCTGAACCCAGTCATCGATCAATGCACTGCCGGGCCCCGTATCAAACGCCAACAACTGCCCCCGCGCATCGATGAACGTTACGTTCGCAACGCCCCCGATATTGAGGAATGCGGCCGGACCCGGTGCGACGGTTTGAGCAAGCGCGTGATGATAAACCGGAGCTAGCGGCGCACCCTCGCCGCCGGCCGCGACATCGTCGGCTCGCAAATCGTAGATCACGTCGATGCCCGTCAGGTGCGCCAGAGCCGCGCCGTCGCCGATCTGCACGGTCAGCCGGTCTTCCGGACGATGCAAGACGGTCTGCCCGTGGAAACCGATGACATCCACATCGGCGGCCTTAAAGCCAGTGTAATCAAGCAGGGCCTGAACCAACAAGGCATGACGTGCCGTCAGCTCGGCTTCCGTCTGCGCCAGGCCATTTGGCCGTTTATAGCGATCAGTGAGCGGCGCCCCCACCACCAAGGCGTCGCGCAGGCGGGCGCGGAAGGCATCGTCATAGGGGACCGAGATGAAACCGAGTCGTCGGACAACCGCTTCACCATCGGTCTCCAGGAGCGCGGCATCGATACCGTCCATCGACGTGCCGCTCATCAGGCCGATCGCACGAAGGATTTTCCGGTTTGTGTCAGGCTTGCTCATCGCCACCTTCCTGTGCATGGTCCGACCGAGCCGGGACCAGCGTCACAACCGAAGCAGGCCGGCACTCTTTCAGGCAGTTCCCATGACCGATATCGATTTCACGCCCAAATCCGACTTTCTGAACGTGATGCTCGAGCGCGGCTACGTGCACCAATGTTCTGATTTTGCCGGCCTTGACGCCTTGGCTGCCAAAGGAGAGCTGACGACCTACGTTGGTTACGATTGCACCGCGCCGTCGCTGCACGTCGGCCACCTGATTTCGATCATGATGATGCACTGGCTGCAACAAAGCGGCAACAAGCCGATCGCGCTGATGGGCGGAGGCACGACACGTGTCGGCGATCCCTCTGGGAAAGATGAAACCCGCCAGCTTCGCCCAGTCGAAGAAATCGAAGCCAACAAGCAAAACCTGCAACACGTCTTTGCCAGAATGATCCGTTTCGGGGACGGGGCGCACGACGCCCTCATGGTCGATAACGCCGATTGGCTGGC
>CAZWCL010000407.1:0-3740 GCA_964632265.1 uncultured Hyphomicrobiaceae bacterium
ACCTGCCGCGGCGATCGCCGGACGTCTGCTTGCCGCGCGAGGCAGCACACCCAATGCGGTCAAGGTGATCGGTAAGACGTGGAAGAAGTCGCCGCATCCCGACTTGGCGATCGCGTATGCCTATGCCCGGCTCGGCGACAGTCCGAGAGACCGGCTTGATCGCGTCAAGAAGCTCGCCGCTCTGGCGCCCAACGTCATCGAGAGCCCGATAGCGCTCGCCAATGCGGCGATCGAGGCGCACGACTTCGAAACCGCTCGCAGTGCGCTTGACAACCTTGATGATGGACGCAAGACCCAACGAGTTTGTACGTTGATGGCGCGTCTCGAGGGCGAGACAGGTAATGCCGGTGGTGTTCGCGAGTGGTTGGCCCGTGCGGTGACTGCACCGCGCGATCCGGCCTGGACGGCAGATGGTGTCGTTGCTGACGATTGGGGGCCGGTGTCGCCGGTGACCGGCGCGCTTGATGCCTTCAGGTGGCGGGTGCCGGTTGAAGCGGCCGAGCCACGAGATAAAGACCTCCTTGCACAGAAAATCGACGAGTTGGTCAAGGTCGGTGCGCGCCCGGAGACGGTTCTGGCAGCCGGTTCCGCGGCGGTCGCCGCGCCAACTGAGGCGCGTCCGGCGCCACATGGCGATGCAGACCGTTCAGCTTCGGATGCCATATCTGTCGAGCCGGCGCGAAGCGTTGATGCGGTCGATGTTGAAGTAGAGGACGCCAAGGTCCTCGATCCCGATGTTATCGATGCTGATGTCGTCGATGTCGTGCAGGTGGTGCCAGCTCAGACAAGAGCTGCGAAACAAGCGCAGACCGCGACGGGGGATGGCGGTATCAAAGTTGTCGAAATGGCGGAGCCTGAACCTGTGGCCGCAGCGGCGCCCGGTAAGACGCCTGCTGGCCAAACGGAAACGGCTGCCACGGGCGATGGGGCGGCTGCCGCGGGCGGGGCCTCTCCAGGCAGTTCGGGAGATGCCAAGGCTCAGACGACGGGCGCCGCCGCGGCACAGGATGCGCCCTCCGTGGAACCAAAAGCAACGCCGGGTGCGGCTACGCGCCCAGGTTCAGCGGCCGCACCGGGCGAGCCGACAGGAGAGGGCGCGGCCAAGACGCCAAAAAGGCCGGCCAACGGATCAGGTGGAAGTGCGAACCAGGATCGGGACGAAGGGAACCCGCGAGAACCGGAGGTGGTTCTGACGAAGGCTCAGGAAAGCGCACGGGACGGCAGGTCCAAGGACTCGCCTGCTTCGGCGTCGGAGCGTCGGGGCGCGACGGAGCCGAAAATCTTTGTCTCGCCGCGGGCGCCTGATGACCCGGGGCCGGCGGTGAAAACGCGGAAGTAGGCCGCCTGCTTACAAGGGTGGGTGGTGGTCGCAGTGGGTGATTACCTCGAAGCCGCAAACGGCGGGGGGTAGGCGGTTGCGGCTTCGGCGGTCAGAGGATGAAACGATACCGGCGGAGGTGATCAAGTCGACCAGGCTCTATCAATGCCGTGACAATGCGCGATTTAGGTTTTGTGGTCGTCGAATTGAGTTGATATAAATTCGCTTCTCGCGGCGGGCATGTTTCAAAGGCTTGCAAACCGCCGGTGTTAGAGGTATCCCACGCGTTTTCCGGCATCACGCCCGGCATTGACTGCCGCAATAGCTCAGGTGGTAGAGCGGTACATTCGTAATGTATA
Source organism: uncultured Hyphomicrobiaceae bacterium (assembly GCA_964632265.1). Lineage (GTDB taxonomy): Bacteria > Pseudomonadota > Alphaproteobacteria > Rhizobiales > Hyphomicrobiaceae > CAJQQK01. The sequence goes on from CAZWCL010000407.1 coordinate 1,678, forward strand.
GGTCGGGGGTTCGAATCCCTCTTGCGGCACCATTCTCAGCTGGGTCCGTTCCGGACACATGGGTAACCGGAGACATAGGTAACGGTTCGTACCTAAGACATGGACGACAATCTCGTGCCGAACGGCGGGTTGCCGGTGGCTGCGGTTCCATTTCAGTTTTGTGCCGGAAAACGGCGATAAATCTGCTCTGCAGGCTTGGTGGAGGTTCGCGCTGGGTGGGTGATCTTGGTTGCGTGGCTCTTCGTGTGGTGGCTGGTATTCGAACGCAGTCGCTATATAGTCCGCCGATAGTAATGAACGGCGCAAGTGATTGATACGACGGTTGCGAGGCTCGGCGAATTGGGTGGACGACGACGATCGACAGGACGCCAGGGGGGGGGCGTTTCCGAGGTTTCCGAACGCGCAGGACGAGTGGTCGGACCGCTCGGGGCGCGATCAATCGTGCTCGTCGGCTTGATGGGCTGCGGTAAGTCTTCCGTCGGCCGCCGCCTGGCAGCGCGGCTTGGCCTACCGTTTATCGATGCCGACGCGGAAATCGAACGGGCCGCGGGCAAGACCATCCCCGAGATATTTGCCGATTACGGTGAATCACACTTCAGGGAACGTGAGCATCTGATCATCTCGCGGCTGCTCGATAATGGCCCGCAGGTGCTTGCGACCGGCGGCGGCGCTTACATGCGCGCTGATACACGCGACGCGATCCGGCGTGGCGGTGTGGCGGTGTGGCTGAGGGCCGAGATTGACGTGCTGATGCGCCGCGTTATGCGGCGGGAAGACCGTCCGCTGCTCAAAACAGCCGATCCGGAGGCGACAATGCGGTCCCTTATGGTGGAGCGATACCCGGTCTATGCGGAGGCTGATGTCGTTGTCGAAAGCCGTGATGTGACGCACGAGGTCGTCGTCGGTGAAATCGTCGACCGGCTGGTCGAGACCTTGGAACGTGGCCGCGGTCGGCCGGGTAATCCGGCTGATACATCAGAAGAAAGTCCAACGGATCAATGAGCACGCCTTCCTTCCATGCGCCGTTTGAAACGGTCGAGGTCGCCCTCGGCGATCGCAGCTACGATGTGTTGATCGGGCGCAACCTCATCGATCAGCTCGTCACGCATGCCGATCGGGCGCTTGGCCAGGCCCGCTTTGTCGTGGTGAGTGATAGCCATGTCGCCGCGGCACACCTTAAGCGCACGACCGATCCGCTAGAGGCTGCCGGGCGGTTGCGCGGCTCAATCGTTCTGGCGCCCGGCGAGGCAACCAAATGTTTCGCCGAACTGCAGGAGCTGACCGAAGGCTTACTGGAAGCGGGCCTTGAACGCGGCGATGCCGTCGTTGCGCTTGGTGGTGGCGTTATTGGTGATCTGGCGGGTTTTGCCGCCGCCGTCGTGCGTCGCGGCGTACGCTTTGTTCAAGTTCCGACGAGCCTGCTTGCGCAGGTGGATTCGTCAGTGGGTGGCAAGACCGGCATCAATACGGCGCAGGGCAAGAATCTCGTTGGCGCCTTCCATCAACCGAGCCTCGTATTGGCTGATACCGGGACACTCGATACGCTGCCTGACAGGCAGATGCGGGCGGGATACGCGGAAATCGTGAAATATGGTCTACTTGGGGATGGCGATTTCTATCATTGGCTCGAAGACCACGCCGGCGACGTGATCGCGCGGGAGCCAAATGCCCTCATCCATGCCGTCCAGCGCAGCGTGGCCATGAAAGCCGCCATCGTTGCGCGCGATGAAACGGAGACCGGGGAACGGGCGCTGCTCAATCTGGGCCATACGTTCGGTCATGCGCTCGAAGCCTGGACCGGCTATGGCGACCGGCTGCTCCATGGCGAAGGCGTGGCGATCGGTATTTGCCTGGCGTTTCGGCTGTCGGAGCGCCTGGATCTTTGCCCGCCGCAGACGGCCGCGCGTGTTGCAGCGCACATCAAGGCATGCGGGCTGCCAACGCGGATCCAGGACATTCCCGGGGACGAACTGCCGGGGGCTGATCTGCTGGTCGACCTTATGGGTCAAGACAAGAAGGTTCGGGATGGTCAATTGACCTTTATTCTCGCCCATGCGATCGGC
>CAZWCL010000408.1:0-3729 GCA_964632265.1 uncultured Hyphomicrobiaceae bacterium
CGCGGCGGAGGCTCAGTTGAAGCCGCAAGCGCTTGCCGACGCGGACGTGCAGGGCGTGATTGCGACATCGGGCTCGGTCAATCAGGCATTTCGCAATATCTGGAACAAATACGAGCTTCAGTTGGGGCGTCAGATACCGCAAATAATTCTGCCCCAGGCCAAGGCAACGTTCGCGAGTGTTCGTACCAAGGAAATTCCCCAATCGAGCCGCAGTGAAGGCGCCCGGGGGCCGCTGTTGAAAGGATTGTCTCCAGTTGAGGCGGCAGCTGTGCGCGACGCCCATGCGGCGTTCGTAAAGTCCCTGGCCGAAATCAGGCTCGGCGGTACCGTGGAGGCGCTGACCAAGTCCACGGTCGACGAGATCATCGGGAAAGCGTACAGCCAGGAAAGCATCGCAAGAGGGGTCGCGCAACACTACCGGGAATCAATTACAGAACGTGCCAAAGGTCTCTTGCGGGCACATTTTGCAGAAGTTGGTGCGGCGCCATTGGAGAAGGAGGCTGCCAAACGCCTCATCTTCACGGAACTCGTCAAGGATGGGCTTAACAATTACATCGTCGCAACGGTTATCCGCCTGTTGCCGGTCTTGTTCATAGGGTTGGCCCTCGGCTTCGTCTTTGGCCGCGACGAGCTGTTTTCAGCATCGATTGCCGGCGCGTTCGCCGCGTTCCTTTTGACATGGCCCATCATGCTCATGTGGGATACCGTCGTCCAGAGCACCTGGCATGACAAGAAGCTGATCTTTATAGCCTTCTATGTCGTCTACATAATCTCGTTCTTTCTGACGGCGCGGGTTGGCGCGATGATCGGTGTCCGTATCCGGGAAGGCGCGCCTGAACAACTGACCCGATCCATCGATGAAGAAACACGCCATGTCCCGATCAAAGGGGTTTCATGGGGTGAATTGGCTGTGAACGTTGTGCTGGGATTGCTCGCCAACGGTGCGGTGGCCGCCTGGAATGTGGTTATTCCACTCAATGCTTAACTGGACGACAGCTCTGTGGCTGGTGGCGGTAGTTGGCATGGTGCTGGGTGGCGCCGTAATAGTCGATCTCGAAGAACGTGAGAAATTCTCCCGTCTTGTTGCTTCGAACTTACACGCGGCCAGTGAACAGCTGTCTCTCAATGCTGAGGCCGCGGTAGCGCCCTGTCGGGTCCTGATGCATGGCGGCGACGATATAACGGCCCTCGCAGACGCCTTCCTCGCGGTAGAGTCGCTCAGCACCGGTATCGTCGAGCGCAAGGTCGAGGGCTGGCTGGTACGTCTTGGACACCTCACGGGGTTGGCATCTCCGGATTTCTCAATCGGCCCGGGTCAGGTCCGCCTATCAACCGCTGCAGCAGCGCTCCATTGGGGCACCGCTCACAATTGGCCCGTGTCCCCCTTGTCGAAGCGCGAACTGAGCGAGCAACTCCTCTCGGTTTGCGGAAGCAGATTGATGATACGGCTGATACTGGAAATGCTGATCCAAAAAGATGAGAAGTCGACCACCCCCCTCGATAGACGATCCATTGCATCGCTGGCCCGGTTATATAACGGGCAAGCGACGACTTCGGGAGATGAGGGCACGGTCGCAAACCATATCTATCGGGAACTCATCTATCATGTGTTTCAAGATTTGAGATTCCGGCGGAGAAAAGCGCATATCTTTGGTGCCAAGCAAGCTGACCGCAGCTGATATGCCACACGATCAACTTCATGGCTGACACATCCCGTCTCCTCAAACCGTCCGCTTCTTCTCAATCGTGCCGAGCGCCTGTTTCAATTCCAGCAACTCGCGGTCGCGCTCGCGGAAGAGTTCATTAGGGGGCTTACCACCGTAGTCGAAGAAGCCTGCGCCCGCCATCACGCCTGAGCGGCCGTCAGCTATCAGTCGGTCAAGCGCGTCACTTGTTTCACGTACTTCAGGCGGGGTGTACGACTTGTTCGTGAGGGTCTGTCGCATCAGCGATAGCCCCGTGAAATCTGCCTTACGCATCACGCCGAGAGTCGCGAACCTGAGTGCAAGACCATGACGTATTGAGCGGTCGACATCTTCCGCTGTCACCAGCCCCTTGTCGATCAGATCGAAGACCTCGAGATGGAGCGCAGCCTGCAACCGGTTGGCAATGTAGCCCTCGAGCATCGATTGGAAGACGACAGGTGCCTTGCCCATGCCGTCATAGAGAGCGCGCATCGTCTCGATGACAGCGGGGTTGGTCTCCGGGCCCGGCGCGATATCAACGAGATCGCAGATATATGGCGGCGTATACCAGTGCGCGATGAGCGCGTTGCGTTGACGGTTAGCCGGCAGCAGCGGAAAGACGTCCAGGTATGACGTGTTGGAGGCGACAATCGCATCTTCACGCGCGGCGTCATCCACTTCGGCGTAGACCGTGCGCTTGACCCCGGGTTCTTCGACGACCGCCTCAACAACCAGGTCGGCGCCATCGACGGTTTGACCGATCGAGGGCACGGTTGTAACGCGATCGAGAACGCCTTGGCGATCCCGCTCATTCATGGCATCGGCGCTGACCAGCGTGTCGAGAGCGCTAGCTATCAGGCCCGGTGCGCGCCCAAGGGTCTGGCTGTTGTTGTCGGTCAGGCGGACTTCGAGGCCGCCGGCAGCGTGAACCAGGGCCAGTGCATGGCCCATCGTACCTGCACCTAGAACACCGACGCTTTTGATTTCTGACACCGCCATGCTGCGTACCTCCCCGTAGCTAACTGCCTCTTTCGGAGGATGTTAGCAGGGCGCATCAGGTCGTGCGACGGCCTTTATGAAGTGTGGCGAACAAATCAGGTCCGGTGCCCAGGAGGCAGCCAGGACGCGCCCGCCGGACGGGGCCGCGCGCCGGCTAACCGCGATCGCGGAGCAGCCGTGCTTTTTGGCGGTTCCAGTCGCGCTTGCGTTCGGTTTCGCGCTTGTCGTGCAGCTTCTTGCCCTGGGCGACGGCGAACTTAAGTTTCACCAGCCCACGATCATTAAAGTAGAGCCGCAGCGGGACCATCGTCATACCCTGACGCTCGACCGCCTGATGCAGGCGGGCGATCTCCTTCTTGTGCAGAAGCAGACGCCGCCGGCGACGCGGCTCGTGATTATAAAACGAACCGGCCTGCTGGTATTCCGGTATGTTGGCGTTTATCAGGAAGATCTCGCCGTTTTCAGCCGATACGTAGCTTTCGGCGATGTTTGCCTGTCCACCGCGGAGCGACTTCACCTCGGTGCCTGTCAGTTGAATGCCAGCATCGTAAGTATCGTCGAGCGAGAACTCGTAGCGCGCGCGCCGGTTCTCGGCGACAAGGCCGTCTGCTTCTTTCTTTTTCTTCTTGGGCGCCATGGTTCTGGCCCATCACCTTGAGATCGATCTATTCACTATACCGCAACGGTCCGCAGTCACTCGCGGGCGCCGGACATCGGAAGATATGGGTGCCGTCGCTGTGAATGTCACTATGGTTGACCGCTAGAGCCGCTTTGCAAAGGCGCCTGCCGGCTATTCAGCAGCCCGCGCCGTCATCAATCCGGCGTGCGCCATGGCGTCGTCGACAAGTTGCCGGGTCGTGTCGGCAATCGGGACCATCGGGAGGCGCGCGAAGCCGTCGCCGAAGCCGAGCCGCGAACAGGCATATTTCACCGGGCCGGGGCTCGTTTCCACGAACAAGGCATCGTGCAATGGCATCAGCCGATCCTGCAGTTGGAGCGCTTTTGCATAGTTGCCCGTCAGGCAGGCCTCCTGGAATTCACAGCA
>CAZWCL010000409.1:0-3718 GCA_964632265.1 uncultured Hyphomicrobiaceae bacterium
AACCCCGTCATGGCCTATAATTTCCTGCAGTCGGTGCGGTTGATGTCCGATGCGGCGGTCTCATTTACCGACAACTGTGTCGTCGGCATCGAGGCGCGAGAGGAAAACATCAAGTCTGGTGTCGAACGTTCGCTGATGCTGGTGACGGCACTGGCGCCGAAGATCGGCTATGACAACGCAGCCAAGATCGCCAAGACGGCCCATCAAAACGACACAACCCTGCGGGAGGAAGCCGTCGGTGGCGGATACGTCACCGAGGCTGAATTCGATGAGGCTGTACGCCCGGAAAAGATGATCTCGCCGGCGTAACGGCATTCGTGACGGTTGGCTCGCACGGAGCGCGCCGTTCCGGCAGTGTGGTGGTCACGACGGGCGCGGGGCGAATATCAGGGCAGATGGAACATGGCAGATGGAACAGACGCCCTCAGCGACACCGCGCCGCTTGCCGCCAGTCGTCCGGTGAAGCGATCGTTTTCGATCGCTGGGCATCGCACGTCGATATCGCTGGAAGCTGCGTTTTGGGAGGCTTTTCGGTCGTTTTGTGAGGCTGATGGGGTTTCCATGGCAGCTCGGCTCAACGAGATCGACCGTCGGCGGGGTGAAGCATCGGGCCTGTCGGGCGCCGTCAGGGTCTGGGTCCTGCAGCGTACCCAGGCTCTGCTCTTGACCGAAATCGAGGCGCGTCGCGTTTGTCGCGATAGCGCGGCTGTATCGGATGCGCAGCGTTCTGCTAATTAGCATCGAACGGATTGAACATTGGGCCGCGGTCGTTTCGCGATGGTCGTGGGCTGCTCCGGCGGCCTCGGGTGCTGTCCATTTCCGTAGTTCCAGTCGCGCTGATCACCGGCTGTGGAATTGGCACGGAGTTGGCGGCCGGCCAAGGCGGCGGCGCGGCGGGCGGCTTGGCCGACGTCATTGTATCCGTAGCCCGCGGTCCACTGGTATTGTCGAACCCGGCGGTTCTGGATCTGCGTTGCACTCTCATTATTCCATCGGTCTGTCTGCCGGCATCTGAGCGCTCGCCCGCCCTGTCGCGCTCTTGACGTTCCTGCTGCTGCTCGCGCAACTCTAGCTCACGGCGGCGACGCTCGGCTTCCACGGCGCGGCGTTGCTCCTCCTCGATTAGACGGCGGCGTTCGGCTTCCGCGGCGGCGCGAGCCTCGTCTTCCCGGCGCAACTGCTCGAGGCGGGCAACGTTGGCTTCCATGCGGCGTACGATCAATTCCCGTTCGAGATCGCCACGCGCGATCATCGGCTTGATTGCACCCAGATCATCGATAGGCCCGACATAGGTGACGGTCACCGCCGGCAGCGGAATTTTCTTTTCTGGCGCGCCGGGCATGGCTTGCGGCGCGGGGGTTACGCGCCAGCGGCTGTCAATGCGCATTCGGTTCAGACCGATCGTCGTTGCGTTGCGCAGTCCGCCTTCTATGTCCTCAAAAATGATCTGTGGAAACAATACCGTGCCGTCCATGACGCGCAGCTTGAGGGTCGTTTCGCCGAGCTCGACACGACCATTGCGGGCGAGCATCGTCAGCCGGTCCTTAAGCTCTTCGGTCTGGACCTCGCCATCGATCACGGAGCGTGCAAGTGCTGTCACCGGTTCGCTGGAAAGGCCTGGCACGACGGCATTTTGTAGCGCAAGGCTGCCGTTTCCTTTCAGCGTCGATACGAGGCCGCTCGGTGACAGCGCCCGACCGCTGAAATCGAGCAATAGATCTGCGGTGCCTGCTAAACGGTTCTGCCGGCCGGGTTTGTTCCCGCCGAGTTCTGGCGCCAGTCGGGCCATGGCGAGCTTCGTGGCCTTGACCGCGCCGCGTACAGCGAGCCCTGTGCGCGACGGCGTGAAGGCTAAACGTCCCGTCAACGGCGCCTTGCCCACTTGCATGGAAATATCGCGCACTTTCAATTCGCCAGCAGTTGTAACGACGAGCAAACCGGCGCTGCCAAGGGATATTTCTTCAGACGGCGTTGTCGTGGGTTGGCCGTCAGGCCAGCCGGTCGCCGTGAGATCGTCAATCTTGAGTCTTATTTCGGAGTCGAAATCCTGGAGGTGGCTGACGTCGAAACGGTCATCAGGCCAGACGCTGTTGCCGGCCGTGTTGGTTGATAGCAGTCTCGCGTCGGCCGTGCGCCCGCCGAAAAGCAGCGAGGTCACGAGATCGTTCGTCGACAACCGGGAGATGGCCAGGTCGGCGCGGATCACCGGCCTGGTGGCGTTGCTATCCGCCGACACTGCCGGCCGTTCTTTTGCAAGCTCGATCGTGCCTGAGACGTTGGCATCGCCGGTTCTGAAATCTGCGAGTTCGAGCTTGGTCGCGCGGTCTGTTTGTGTGACATCGATGGTGCCGCGCAGGTCGAAATCGGCGATACGCTCGGCTATGCCGGGCTTCACTAAGGATGCCACCGTGCGGCTGTCGAAGCGCGTGACCTCAAGGCGCCCCCCAAGGCGGGCCCCAAGGCGCCCATGGAGGGAGGCGGCACGGCTTGTTGCAGCGGCGGATTCCGTCGGCAGCGTTGTGGTGCCGGCGAAGGTCGCACCCACCGTTGGCCCGGCCAGGCGTGCGTTTGTTCTGAGACCATCTTCCGGCGTGCCCGCCAATGCCACCTGTACCGTCGACGGCACCGTTGTCGCGCTCGGTGCGCCGCTCTCTCTTGCCTTAGTTGGTTGTGCGCCCGGCAATTTGCCGGTGAGGCGTTGTAGGCTGGCAAGGGCATCTTCGCCCGTCAGGCGGAAGTCCAGTTTTAGCGGTTGATCGCGCCATCCGACAAGCGGACCGCGCGTTTCGGTGACGAGGCGGACATGATCCGGCCCGAGTGCTCCGTCCGCGACGATGCGTGTTCTGCCGACGGCTTTCGATGTTCCTTGGCCGCCGGCGGCCAGTCTCGCGTCCACGGCAAGATGAAGCGGGTAGTGTGCCGCGAGCAGCGACGGCGGCAATTCGGTATCAAGGGCTGGATTGAGCAGCTCGATCAGGTTTTCTGCCGCACGGGGAGATGTGACGGCAACGGTTGTGGTGAGGCGGCCTGATGGGGCGTTCGTGATGTCGGTCAGTTCGCCTTCGACGCCGATCGTGAGACCCGGTTGCCAAGTCGCATGCAGCCGCTCGATTTTCAGATTGTTGGCGGTGCGACCGAAATCGGCTCGTATGTCTTGAAATGTGCGCCGCCCGTCCGTCATCTCGCGAGCATTCAGACGTACCGTAAGGTCGAGGTCGCGCGTTGCCGGCCATAGGGAATTTTCGGCATCCGTCTCACCGCCGGGCTGCTTGATCGGGAGGCCGAGAAACCGGGCAACGTTGTGTGGTGCCAACAGGTCCTTGCCGAAGCGCTCGAGGGTCAGTTTATCGGCGTCGATATCGGCAACCAGGGCTGGACGGCCTGCCCAGGTGTAACTCAGCGAGCCTTCGGCTGTTGCGTTGGCGAGTCTTACAAGAGCATCGCTCAGTTCCACGCTTTTTGTACGCAGCCGGACATTACCTTTTACCGAAAAGGCCGTCGCCAGGAGCCGGCTTGCCTCAGCCGAAAGGTCGGCGCGCAGCCATTGGGCAAGTTCGACCAGACTTGCGCTGCGCATTACCATATCGCCATCGAACTGTAACTTTCCGTCGCGCTTTCCGATAAATCCGTCGACCGAGATCGCCGACAAGCCGGGGAGCGCGGCGCGGAGCGCTTCGATCCTGGTGACGCCTTCCCGGCGCATCATGCGGCCCCTCAA
>CAZWCL010000410.1:0-3718 GCA_964632265.1 uncultured Hyphomicrobiaceae bacterium
CTTCCGATCTATGGACTGCTGCCGGACCGCGCTGCGGCTCGGGGGGGAGGATGTGCGCGTGACGGTGCGATCGCCCAAGGCCGACATGAAGGCGTCGGACTGGGAGATTGAAGAGGCGGAGCATGAGGGCGTTCCGATCTTCGATAATCACAACCCCAAGGAGTTCGTCCTCGAAGACGGCAAGCTTGTCGGAGTGCGCTTCGAAATCATGCGTGCCGAATACAACGACGAGGGTCGGCGCAAGCTGATCCCGACCGGGGAGACCGTGACGTTTGAATGCGATGATGTGTTGATGGCGATCGGCCAGGACAACGCGTTTCCGTGGATTGAACGTGACCTGGGTCTTGAGTTCAACGAATGGGATCAACCGGTGGTCGACAAGACGACGATGATGTCGACGCGGCCGGGCGTATTCTTTGGTGGCGATTCGGCCTGGGGGCCGGAAAATATCATCTGGGCGGTGGCGCACGGCCATCAGGTTGCGATCTCGATCGACAAGTTCTGCCGCGGTGAGGTTGTCAATGAACGGCCGGCGCCGGGGACCAACCTGGTCAGCCAGAAGATGGGTATCCATGAGTGGTCGTATGACAATGATTACGACGCACAGGGACGCACGGCGGTGCCGCACGCGGATCTTGCAAAATCTTTGAAGGATCTATCGGTCGAGGTCGAGCTTGGCTTTGATGATCAGCTTGCCGTGCGCGAAGCGGAGCGTTGTCTGAACTGTGATGTTCCGACGGTTTTCTCGGCACCAGCGTGTATCGAATGCGATGCCTGCATGGATATCTGCCCTGTTGATTGCATCAACTTCCTGCACAACGAGCCGGAACCTGAGCTACGGACGTCGCTTAGGGTGCCAGCTCTTAACGGCGAGCAGGACTTGTACGTTTCGGGCGAACTGCATACCGGGCGGGTGATGGTGAAGGACGAGGATGTCTGTCTACACTGCGGGCTTTGTGCCGAGCGGTGTCCGACCGGGGCATGGGACATGCAGAAATTCTTCTACGCCGAGACCCAGGTCTCGAAGGTCACGCACCGCTTTCATGAGACGTACATCACGTGACGAACGCTAGACCCGCCGCGTGATTAAAAGTCATCGTGAAGCCGATCAATTAACTCAGACTGCCGGTGAAACGGGTGCAGGCGGTCATATGTTGCGCTAGTCTTTGCTCCCGGATCGCCGGCTGTGGACGAACATGCGGGGCGCTGCCGGCTCTGCGGCAGAGAGATAAAGTAGGACGCCAAATACTTATGAGCGGGATTAACGATTTCGTCGTCAAGTTTGCCACCGTCAACGGGTCGGGGTCGGCAAGCGCTAACACGATGTTTGCCAAGACGCTGTTCCGGATGGGTATTCCGGTTAGTCCGAAGAATATCTTTCCATCGAATATCCAAGGACTGCCGACGTGGTACGAAGTGCGCGTGTCGGAAGCTGGCTATCTCGGGCGGCGCGAGGGCATTGACCTCATGGTGGCCATGAACCCGCAGTCCTTCCTGCAGGACGTGGCGGAGATCGTGCCGGGGGGGTGGCTCTTTTACGATGACTCGATGCCGCGTATTTGGCCGCGCGATGACATCAACGTTCTCGGGATGCCGATCGCCAAGATGTGCGCCGAAAAATGGGATGACCCGCGCCAACGCCAGCTTTTCAAGAATATGGTCTACGTTGGCGCAATGACGGCGCTGCTCGATATGGACGTCGACACATTGCGGCGCGTGGTTTCGGATCAATTGCGCGGCAAGGAAAAGTTGGTCGGCGCCAACATGGAGGCCATTGCGCTTGGCCGCGATTATGTCCTCGAGCAGTTTGACTGTCCGCTGGCGATCAGCGTGCGCAAGGCAAATGGCACCGAGGGCAAGATTATGGTCTCGGGCAACGAGGCCGGAGGGCTTGGGGCCGTCTATGCGGGGGCGACCGTTTGCGCGTGGTATCCGATCACGCCATCGACGTCGCTGGCTGAGTCTTATGAGGCCTATGCGAACAGGCTGCGGGTCGATTCATCGGGCAAGAAGCGGTTCGGAATCGTACAGGCGGAAGACGAGCTTGCCGCAATCGGTATTGCGATCGGCGCCGGCTGGAATGGGGCACGCTCGTTTACGGCGACGTCGGGGCCCGGCATATCGCTGATGAGTGAATTTCTGGGCCTCGCGTATTTCGCCGAAATTCCGGTGGTGCTCTACAATATTCAGCGTGGCGGTCCATCGACGGGAATGCCGACGCGGACACAGCAATCAGATATCACGTCTTGCGCCTATGCAAGCCATGGCGACACCAAGCATGTGCTGCTTTTTCCGGCCGACCCGCATGAGTGTTTTACGATGTCGCGCGAGGCGTTCGATCTGGCGGAACGGCTGCAGACGCCTGTCATGGTGATGAGTGATCTCGACATTGGCATGAACGATTGGATGACGGATGCGTTTAGTTGGGACGATGCATACGTTCATGATCGCGGTAAGGTTCTGGATGCAGCGGGTCTCGATGCGATGGCGGACTGGGGCCGCTATCAGGACCGCGACGGCGACGGCATTCCTTATCGCACTCTGCCGGGCACGCATCCGAGCAAGGGGGCATACTTCACGCGGGGTACGAGCCACGATGAAAATGCCCGCTACACGGAAGACGGCGTCATTCATGCGCGGGTTCTCGACCGGTTGACGCGAAAGTTCGCGCATGCTGCGACGCTTGTGCCGAAGCCAGAGGTGAGTGGCAAGGCCTCGCGCACCGGGATCATCTACTTCGGGGCGACCACGCCGGCGGTCCATGAAGCGCTCGATATCATGGGGCAGCGCGGTGAGCGGCCGGATGCCTTGCGGCTGAGATCCTTTCCGTTCCCTGAGGAGGTCGACGCATTCATCGATGCCCACGACACGGTGTTCGTTGTTGAACAGAACCGCGATGCGCAAATGCGGGGGCTGTTGGTCAATGAGGGCGGGTTCGACCAGTCCAAGCTCGTGGCGCTGTTGAACTACGATGGCATGCCGCTCACGGCAAAGTTCGTGGTCGAGCATGTCCAGTCCCACCTGGCTCGAGCGCGCGAGGCGGCTGAATAGCCAGATTTTCCCGTTTGGCGCCGATTGCTTCGGCGCAGGAGACGTTGCAATGAGCTATATCCAGAAACCTGTTGCCCACCATCCGGCTTTGCCGAAAAACAAGCTCGGGCTGACGCGCCGCGACTATGAAGCGGCGATGTCGACGCTGTGTGCGGGATGCGGGCACGATTCGATCACGGCTGGCATCATCGAGGCCTGTTACCGGTTGGACCTGCCGGCACATCGCATCGCGAAGGTCTCAGGGATCGGATGTTCTTCGAAGGCGCCGACCTATTTTCTCGGCCGCAGCCACGGGTTCAATTCGGTACACGGCCGGATGCCATCAGTTTCGACGGGTGCCAACCTAGCGAACCGAGATCTGATCTACGTAGGTGTCTCGGGCGACGGCGATACGGCCTCGATCGGGCTTGGTCAGTTCGCTCATGCCGTACGGCGCCAGCTCAACATGACGTACATCGTCATGAACAACGGATGTTATGGGCTGACCAAAGGGCAGTTCTCGGCAACCAACGACAAGAACTCGCCGTCCAAGAAAGGACAGCCAAACCCGTTCGATGCGATTGATCTGTGCCAGATGGCGATTTCGCTCGGGGCGGGCTTCGTGGCGCGTTCGTTCTCGGGCGACAAGGCGCAGTTGGTGCCGCTGATCGAGGCGGCGCTGTCGTAC
>CAZWCL010000411.1:0-3699 GCA_964632265.1 uncultured Hyphomicrobiaceae bacterium
ATCGAAAGCGCCGTCATGCAGGTGAGCATGGCCGCAAGGATGACGAACTCGGGCGTCGAGATGGCGAGACGCGGCGGGTCGATATTTTTTTTGTTCGTCACGCGTCGATCGACCAGTCAGTGGATGGGTAGGGAGAAAACCGGAGCCGGGCGAGCCACGATAGCCATCGCTGGCCGGTGCGCAATCGCTGTTTGCTCCGTTATGGGGGCTCGAATTGCCGACTTGACAGGTTAGGTGGTCAATGTCAGTGCCAGCGCCCGACGATAATTCAGGCGCACGCGGTTTGCGCCAGTTCCAGATAGCTAGGGCGAATGCAGCGAAAACCTGCCGTGAATGCGCCAGTGCCGACGGATGAGCGAGCAACCAAGCTGTTCATGCGGCTGTGGCGGATGTGGGGCCGGCAGCATCTGCCGATCATTCTGCTGAATTTCTTCTTCATCGCCGTCTTTTCAGGTGTCAACGGGCTCTACGCGCCGGTCATCAAGTATATCGTCGATGGAGCGGCGGCGGGGCGGGGCGGCATGGAGTGGATTCTGCTTGCCGCACTTGCGATCACGTTCGTGAAGGCGGGTGCGCTGCTGATACACAAGCGACTCAATGTGCGCCTGTTTACCCGCATCTCAGTCGACATGCAGCGCTCGCTATTTGCTAAAATGATCGACGCCGACCTCGCCTGGCACGGGCGCGAACCCGCCGCGGCGCTTGCCCAGCGTGTCATGGCGGACGTCAACGCCGTGAGCGCTGCCCTCGAGCGGGTCATCAACAATCTCATCCGCGACGTTCTTATGCTCGTCGCGATTATTGCCTCGATGATCTACATCGACTGGCAGCTCTCAGTGATCGCGCTCGTCATTTTTCCCATCGCCATTTGGCCGATCGCACAGATCGGGCGCATATTGCGCAAGGTTGGCCGTCAGATGCAGGCTCACATCGGCTCGGTAAGCGCCCGGTTGATCGAGGGGCTCGGCAGTATCCAGCTCGCAAAGACCTACCAACTCGAGGACCGCCTAAACGCGCGCTCAACCCACGATTTCGAGGAATTGCGCCGCCTGAAAGTGCGCAACGGCGACCATGCCGCGCTTATCGACCCGATGATGGAGATGCTTGGCGGTATCGCGGTCATCGGGGTTCTTCTGTTCGTCGGATGGCGGCTCGAAGCGGGTGAAAACACGCTCGGCGATTTTGCAGGTTTCATCACTGCGCTGTTGCTGGCTGGCCAGCCCATGCGGGCGCTTGGCAATCTGGCAGCCCACGTCCAGCGCGGGCTTGCCGCCGCCCAGCGCGTATTCACGGTGCTGGACGAGCCGGCGCGGGTGGTTGATCAACCTGGCGCGCGCCCGCTTGTCGTGTCGCAGGGCAACGTCACGCTCGAAGCGGCGACCTTCGTCTATGCTGACGGCACAAAAGCCCTTGATGATATCACACTGTCGATCGGGGGCGGGCAGCGTCTCGCACTGGTGGGGCGTAGCGGCGCCGGCAAATCGACGCTTTTCAATCTGGTGCCCCGTCTCTATGACCCGACCGCCGGGCGCGTACTGATCGATGGACAGGATCTGCGCGATGTCACGCTTGAGAGCCTGCGGGCGCAGGTCGCGATCGTGACGCAGGAGGCTATCCTCTTCAACGACACGGTCCGTGCGAATATTGCGCTCGGGCGAGCTGACAAGGCTGTGGACCTGTCGAATGACGAGATCGTCGCGGCAGCCAAAGCGGCTGCGGCGCACGAGTTTATCGAAGCCCTGCCTGACAAGTACGATACGTTGATCGGCGATCGCGGCGGGCGCCTCTCCGGTGGTCAACGCCAGCGCCTGTCTATTGCGCGAGCATTCCTGCGCGATGCGCCGATTGTGCTGCTCGATGAGGCGACCAGCGCGCTCGATGCCGAGGCCGAGGCTTCGATTAAGGACGCGCTTGGCCGGCTGACCAAGGGTCGCACCACAATCACGATCGCCCACCGGCTTTCAACGATCATGGATGCTGATCTTATAGCCGTACTCGATGGCGGCCGGCTCGTCGAACTCGGTTCGCACACCGAATTAATGAGGCGCGACGGTATCTACGCATCGCTCTTCAAGCTCCAATTCACTGGCGTCACCGAGGCCTGACGCGGCCCTATCGGCATCAGCCTAGAGCGCGCCGGCGCCGCGCAACAGGCGGCTCAGGGCGTATCCTACGGCATACGCAATCGGGATCGCGAGCAACGTGGCGAGCCAAGCAAACAGACCGATTTCCACGAGAAACCAGGCGCTCACCACAAAGGTTGCAACGAGGACAAAGATCAGCAGCGCCATGGGAACAACCTCACTTGAACAAAAGCCGGATCACGTCCGGCAATAAGGGCGATCATCAGAATCAGGCGACGTTATCACCAGGAACGGCTCAGAGCGCAAACCGGCAACATATTCGTGATTATCGGCGCGGGCGCGGCGCGATAGGCGTAGCTTTGAGGCAAACTCCGATCAAGCCTCAATAATTGATTCAAAGGAACCCGGAGCCATGTCTGATCCCTTCTCTCTCGACGGCCAAGTTGCGATTGTTACCGGTGGCAGCAAAGGCATCGGCAAGTCGATCGTCCATAACCTTGCACGCAGCGGCGCAAAGGTGGTGGTCTCGAGCCGCAAACTTGATGCGTGTGAAGCCGTCGTCGACGAGGTGAAAAAGGCTGGCGGCGAAGCCATTGCGGTCGCGTGCAACATTTCGCGGCGTGATGAATGTGAAAACCTGGTGAAATCTGCGGTCGACCAATGGGGCCGCCTCGACACGTTCGTTGCCAACGCCGCCGTCAACCCGGTTTTCGGTCCTATGACCGGCCTCTCTGATGAAGCGTTCGACAAGGTCATGACGTCGAATGTTCACAGCGCCATCTGGTTCGCCAACGCGGCCATGCCGCATATGGTCGAGGTGGGCGGCGGCAGCTTCATCATCGTTTCCTCCATCGGTGCGCTGAAGGGCTCCGCGACTCTCGGTGCTTACGGCATATCGAAAGCGGCGGATCTGGGCGTGACGCGGGCTCTGGCAGTTGAATGGGGGCCGAAGAACGTTCGCGTCAATTCAATCTGTCCCGGGCTTGTGATCACCGACTTTGCGCGCGCACTTTGGGAAGATGAGAAAAACCGCGCCGAGCGCGAAAGCCGCACGCCGCTCCGCCGGCTCGGCGAGCCCGACGATATCGGCGGCATTGCCGCGTTTCTTGCCGGCCCGAGCGCGCGATTCATAACCGGCCAGGCGATCGTCGCTGATGGCGGCGTCACCATCGCTTGAGATCGGCGAGGTCGTTTTCGTTCACGCCCCGTACTTGCGCGCAGAGGTGACCGGTACGGGGCGGCGATGACGTCTGGGTCGCGTCAGCTACTCAGAGCTTTGTTCGATTTAGTTGGAAAAGCTTGAAGCGCCGAAGGCGACATTGTCGATAAGGCGGGTCTTGCCGAGCCAGGCGGCGACCAATATCCGCAGGGCTCGGCCATCGGCCCTGGCGACGGGCGCAAGAGTCGCTGCATCACGTACGGCGACATAGTCGATTGGTCCAAATCCATTTGCGGTGAGGTGTTTGCGCGCCGCATCGGTTGCCGCCTCAGCAGACTTGCCGGCGTCGAGGTCGTTCCCCACGCGCTCCAGCGCCTCGTTGAGGGCGACGGACCGGGCACGCTCCGCGGCAGAAAGATATGCGTTGCGCGAACTCATGGCCAAGCCGTCCGGCTC